>JAQGHS010000886.1 GCA_028291605.1 Planctomycetaceae bacterium
CGGGTGCGGCCCTGATGCTGCAACTGGCCGACGCCGAAGACGAGCCGGCCGAGAACCGTGGACATGGGGTCTACTTCTATTTCAACTGCGGTGACATTGACGCACTCCACGCGGAATTCGCTCAACGCGGCCTACATCTCAACCCGCCGATTGTTGCGTTCTACGGCCTGAAGCAGGTCTTTTTGACGGACCCCGACGGCTACGAGTTATGTTTCCAAAGTCCCGTAGAAGGGGACGCGTCGATCGTCAGCGATCCGGATCGTACAACGTAGAGGAACGTCTCCTCTCCCTGCAGGACGGACATCACTTCCGAAAATCTAACGGTAGATCAGCTTTGGGCGATCACCGTAAATTGTTTTGCGTGATGCCTTTCTCCAGTTAGAATATCATCTCAAGTTCACCTCTGTGTCGAACACCTTTCACTTTGTTTCGCTGGGAATCGATCGATCGCACACTCAATATTGTTCCCTCCGCCCGGTCTGAAGTCAGCCATGTTCAGCAGAGTCCGTTAATCTTCACTGGTGGGCCATCCTCCATTGTTGCGAAGGAGCGACATGAGTCAGCCTCAACAAGATTTCACGAAAATCGGGTTCGTCAAGACATTCGTGCTTCCAGCCTTGCTGGTCTTCCTGATTCCGGTCATTAGTTGGCTGTTCTTTCTCCACGCCCAAGAGCGGTTTGATACCAGAGCTCGCGAATCGGTGCTGCAACAGGTCAAAGCGGATCCCAAGCTCTCTGACGAAGATCGCACCAAGACAATTGCATTCTTCAACAAGGTTCCGTTTTCGCGGCTCATTCGGGACAAGGAATTCGCAGCCAATGTCGATTCGACAATGCTGTTTCATTACGCCACGTTCCGCTGGATGATCCGTCTGTCCGTACTGTCGGTCGTCTGCGGCGTGGGCGTATTTCTGCTGGCAGGTGTGTGTGTGTTGTTCTCGCTGCGTTCCCAACTTGCTCAATACTTAAGCCTGTCGGTGGGCTGGCAAGTCCTGCGGATTTATGGAGCACTGCAGACGATCGTGCTCGGAGTCCTGCTGGTGGCTCTCTCATTTTGGATGACGGCGCTGTGGTTCAACGTCTACTACGTCAAGCTGATGTTCCTGGCCGGTCTGCTGGCGTTCCTGGGAGTCTGCGTGGTGATCAAGGCGATCTTCACGAATCCCAAGAAAGACTTTGTGGTCGAGGGCACGGTTCTTGATAAAGACACGGCGATCCCATTGTGGCAGGACTTGAATGCAATTTGCGAAAAGGTCGGGGCCACCCCTCCAGACCAGATCATCGCGGGCATCGATGATTCATTTTTTGTGACCGAGCAACCAGTCACGGTGGAAGGGCAGGTGTATCGGGGAAAGACTTTGTTTGTGAGCCTCCCGCTGCTGAAACAGTTGCACTCCGCCGAAGCCGACGCCGTCCTCGCACATGAAATGGCCCATTTCAGTGGCCAGGATACACTCTATTCGCGGAAGATCGCGCCCCTGTTGCAGCGCTATAGTACCTACCTACAGAATCTGCACGATGGGGGTATCACGATTCCCATTTTCTATTTCATGCTGTGCTTTCGAGCCCTGTTCGAACTGTCGCTCGGCAAGATCAGCCGCGAGCGCGAATTTCGGGCCGACAAGGTCGCCGCCGCAACGACCTCGCCGCGCGACTTCGCCTCGGCTCTCTTGAGGACGATTGCCTATTCCAAGTTTCGCAGCTCGGTCGAGTCCGACCTGTTCAAACAGGAGCAGGCCCTGGAAACAGCCAATGTTTCAGCACGCATCGAAAGTGGCTTCGCGGCGTATGCCGTCGCGTTTGCTGCCGAGCAGGACATCGGACTGTTCGAAACGGCTCATCCTTTTGATTCTCATCCCCCGACGTTGCAGCGATTGAGTGCGTTGGGGGTGCAGCTCAGTGTGGAAGAGACTCAAGCCTTGCTAGGAAATCTCGGCGACGGGGGCTGGCATCGCAACATCTCTGCTGCTGACGAAATGGAGCGGAAGCAGTGGCAAGTCTATGAGGAACGGTTTCGTAACTATCACGAGCACTCGCTCCCCTATCGCTTTCTGCCCGCAACTCCAGAAGAGCAAACCATCGTCGAGAAATCATTTCCGGCGATCTCGTTTGAAGGCCAGGAGGGGCGGATGTGGCTGGACTACGCCAAGGTCCAATATGCTCCCTGGCCCGACTCCATCCCATTTAGCGAGATCACCCGCTGCACGCTCAGCGACGAAGGCGTGCTGGCCCTATTCTATAACCGCCCGGGCGAGCTCAGCAGATCCATTAACACCAAGAAATTCAACAAAGACCAACGGGAACACGTTCTGGGAGCATTCCAGCACTATTACGGCCGTTATCTGGCCGCGGTCGAATATCAAACACAAATGAAGGCAGCAGCTGAGCGTAATGGTTAGAACGGGCCTGCGGCCGCGTTTTGCCGGAAGATTAACTCTCTGTGTGATAACGCATTAACTTTAAACGGGCCATTACCTCCGATATGCAACCCTACATCATCGCCAGCATTGGAACCGTGGCTTTGGCCAGCTTGATCTGGTGGCTATGGTTACGAAAACAAGCAGGGTTCGGGACACTGGGAACAACAAAGC
>JAQGHS010000481.1 GCA_028291605.1 Planctomycetaceae bacterium
GCGGCCGCGCCAAGGAAGCTCAGGAGATCCTGTGGGAGCATCAGGAAGTCGCCTTCCCGTTGTTACTGGAATCCCTGCAGTCCGATGACAACGTGCTCGTGACGAACACTCTGGAGGTACTGCGAAAATTCAATCAGCCCAGCCGCACCTTGCCGGCCATGATTGCCATCCTGGGGCGCGAAAAACAAGCCGCGATCTGGCCCGCGGCCATCAAAGAGTTGCAAAAGGTTCAACAGCCCGGCGGTGGCCCCCCCCTGCTGAAGCTGGCCTTGGCTTCTACGACACCCGAACGCGCGGCTCCGCTGTTGAACGCACTGGCCGGGATCACCGATCCGCCACCGGAGACACTGATTTCGTTGTTGCCGCAGATCTATCAGGACAGCCCCGCATTGGCCTCAGCTTTGTCTGCCGCCTATCGCGCCGTCATAATAAATCATCAGGCTGACGTCCTCACACGACGCGGATTAGACGCCGAAGTCACGTTGGAACAAGACAAGCAGTTGAACGGCCTCGCCGATCGCTTGCAAGCGATCATCGTCGCTGGAACCAAGAAGCCTGACATGGCGGAAGCCGCCTGGGCTGCCGAACGTCTGGCCATCGCCATGCGCTTGATGCCCCCCCAGGCCCTCACCGGCGTGAAGGTTCTTCGAGCGACCGCCGAATCCCCTGAGGGGCCGGCTGTCGCGGTGCTCGACAAAGTCTGGAATTCGGTCGAACTAAAGACCATGTGGCGGCATCCCTCCAAACGATTGACCACGCTGGTGCTCGATTTGGGTGCCGAGCGGACCGTCACGGGAATCCGGATCTGGAACTGCAATGAAGCTTCGGGGACGCATCGTGGCTGGAAAGATCTCGAGATCTACGTCAGCAGCGATTCCTCACCGACGGTTCCCGTCGCCGTCGGAGTCGTCCCCCCTGCCCCGGGCCTGCCCGACACGCCCGACTACGGGGCCATCATGCAGGTCCCGTTCGCCAAGGGACGCTTCGTCAAATTGCAGTTGATGAGCGTCTGGCGCGACGATGGAATTGCCGGGATTTCTGAATTGGAAGTGCTTGGCTACTAGACGATTGAAGTAGCGGAATCAGGATCCCGTCAAAGGGAGTGTGACCAGGCCTCGGGGAACTGAAAAGTCTGCAACTTCGCTATTTGTGAGGCCACGGCTGGTTGATCTTGAAGCCATTTCTCCGTTTCACTGACGACTAACTTCGCGACCATCGATTTGAGTTCGGGGTTGCCGATTTTCGCCTTTATGCAGCCTTGCCAGACGGCTTCTGGATATTGAATCGAAGCCACGGCGATCATGCCATTATGAAAATGCTCCGGCAACTTAAGCTTCTTCTTCAGTTGTTTTAGCGCCAGCAACAGACCGTCTTCATGAGTGCCTCCTTGAACGGCTCGGCCGTTATTGATGAAGCACCAGAAATGGTGATCGCTCCAACTGTGATAGGCCATGCTCAGTTCCAGCCGGAGTAATCCTTCTTGCCCGACAAAATGAATCGGCTGATGCATCAACTGATACGGGGCAGTGATCGATTGGAATAGATCGCGGATTCCATTCTCTGTATAGAAATGCTGTGTCGTTCCCCCGGCGGTGAACGAAAAACGCGTTCCGGAATGCAGGAAACTCAGACGCCGAAAATAGCTGAGAAAGATTGCCGCAGAGACTTCGGTGATTTGGAAGATTTCCGGATCAGGCTTGAACCGCAGAGTAGTCCCGAGTTCTTGAGACTCAGCCGCCGTCACTTCGTGCGAGATCAGGATACCTTTCTGGAAACACGCTCTTTCCGTATGCTGCGCAGTTCTGACACAAACAGTGAGCTCTTCCGACAGTGCGTTGAGAACCGTCGCTTCGTAGCTGTGTCTGTCGGTCTTCAGCGTGATTTCTTCAAACGGTGCGAGTCGACCATCAACCAATCGCATTGCGAGCGGAGCATCAGACTGAACGGTAATGGCCTCATCCACCGTGACGGCAATCGCCGTTGCACGCTGAGATAGCGATAGAGCCACAGGACAAACAAGATAATTGATCAAGCCAAATAAATCTTTGGACCCCACATACATCGGCGCGCGCAGGCGGATCGACTCCGCATAGGAGAAAAACTTCGGGTCGAATTCCATTGATGATCAGTTCTAGAATGCGCGCACCATAAGACCGAACATCGAGTCTCTAGAAGGACTGGCAGGATGCCTATCCTACGGAGCACTACTTCCGCGGCTTGGCTTGGCGTAGCCCTGTGACTTTGTGTCCCTTGGCTGTCTTTCCCTTGAGGTGTTCCCCAGAGGGATCGAGCTCTAATCGCGCCGTGCCGCCTTTGGGCAGGGTGAGCACATAACGACCATCCCCCGACTTTCTCCAAGTGGACTTGATATTGGTCCTGCCGGCCTCGCGAAAGATCGCGTTGATGATCACATCTGGCTTCTTGGGGACATGAATGATGATCCGCCACGCTCCCAGGATAATGTCATTGCGGACAGCCTTCTTGGCGTCCTTGGCTGCGGCGGCAGCTTTCTCTTCAGCGTCTAACCGATCGGTCCAATGGTTGACCGTCATGCCAGCCGTAGAAGCCAGGTTGAGTGCCTGGCGGGCATCCTTGCGATTGCCATGCTCGACCGTGGCCAGATACATGCCGAGGACATACCGGTCTTCCTTCGACGTCGTTAGTTTCGACTGCGTCAAGTCGATCCAACTGTGGTACTCCAGCTCATTCAGCGAGTTCTCTGCCGCAGTGGCGCTATTCGGCCCTTTTAGCAGCAGACGGTCCCCTTCCGCATCGGAGATGTACTTCTCAACGGTATAGGTGCTGCTCCCCTGTTTCAGGGTGGCCCCCGATTTCAATCCCGCGGCACTTTCGTTGACGAGAGTGGCAAAGCGTTGAAGCTCAGCGAGATCCTTCCGGTCCGTCACCAGTTGCTTCTTAAATGGAGCAAACTCCGGATCATCTTCTGCGTCTTCAATCAGTCCCGCAGCCGAGCCGAATTCCCGGTCGGCCAGTAACTGACGCACTTGCTGCCACAGGCTGTCATAAGGATTGACTGGCGGATCTTCATCTCCCGGTGCCCCCCAGGCGACGGCGAACGACACTCCAAATAAGACCAGCGCGATCGATACAAAGAGACGCATGGGATAGTCTCCAATCAAGATGCTTACAACTGGTTGTAGAGTGAAAGTGGAACCGGCGACCATTTCCACGAGACGGGTCGTCTTCAAATTTTAGTCGTCCCCAAGGCGAATTGCCACCGTTCACTGGTGCTCTTCATGAGCAATCAATGAGACACCGTCCGACGTCATTGCCGATACGACAGCCAACTTGTATTCTGAATCGCATGATGCCAGTTCTCTCTCGCTCCATGCCGTTTCGTCTGTTTTTTCTCTCAGGCTTCAGTGGTCTGGTTTATCAGATCGTCTGGCTGCGGTTGGCATTTGCCGCGTTCGGAGTGATCACTCCGGTGATCTCTCTCGTCTTGTCCGTCTTCATGTTGGGCCTGGGAGCCGGATCGTGGCTGGCCGGGTCGATGCTGCGGCGGTGGACATGGACGCGGCGCGGTGCTCTTCGCGCGTACGCCGCAGCAGAGTTCCTGATCGGTGTCGGGGCCCTGGCGGTGCCCATGTTGTTCACCTGGGGTGAGAACCTGCTGTTACCGGCGGGGCAGACCGATTCGGTTCAATATCTGGGATCCTCGGCCGCGATTATTCTGTTCGCCATGGTTCCGTTCTGCCTGTGCATGGGGACGACTTTCCCCTTCATGATGCAGGCCATTCGCGGAGATCGGGGCTCGGAAGGCGGCTTCAGCTATCTTTATCTGGCCAATGTGCTCGGCGCCTTGGCCGGCACGTTCCTCACCCCGGTGGCGCTTGTCGAATTGCTGGGGTTTCGCGGCACGCTGGTGATTGGACTGCTGGCCAACTGGTGTGCGGCGGGGGTGGCTTTTCGATTGAGTCTGCATCCCGATGCCGGCGCACTCATCGAGCCCTCTCCGCAGGCGCCCGTCGCGACCAATGTGCCTAGGAATACCACGGCGATTTCTGCTCGTTTTGCGCTGTGTATTCTGTTCACGACGGGCCTAGCCTCCATGGGAATGGAAGTCGTCTGGACGCGGGCGTTCGCTCCCATCCTGCTGACTCAGGTGTATTCCTTCGCCGGTCTGTTGTTCGCTTATCTCCTGGCCACCTGGTGTGGGTCGATGCTCTATCGGCGACATCTGGGTCGACACAAGCTGGTTTCGGATCAGGTGCTCCTGGCGCTGCTAGCCCTGGCCGCTTGTGGGCAGATTCTGGCGGCAGATCCCCGCATCGTCCTGCCTCAATATTGGATGCGCATTGCGTGGCTGCTGCTGAGCATCGTCCCTTATTGTGCGATTCTCGGCTACCTTACCCCCAAGCTGATTGATGAGCATGCCTTGGGACGTCCCGATGCGGTCGGACATGCGTATGCCGTGAATGTCCTGGGCTGCATCGTCGGGCCGCTGCTGGTGTCCTACATCCTCCTGCCCATGCTCGGCTTGCAAGCAGCGGGGATTGTTTTGGCCGTGCCCCTCTGGATGCTATCGGGCTGGTCGCTGGGACTGCTGCCGCCTGCTACATCTGCAGGACAACCCCGTTCGCCGATGTTGCCGCGAATCGCCTGGGGTGCGGCAACAGTGTGTGGAATCGCCGCAGCCACTGTAGGCACCAGCTATGAAGATCGCTTCGCGGCTCAAGGCGCCCGAGTCTATCGCGACCACACGGCGACGGTCATCGCCGGATTTATCGATGGCCGTAAAGACCTGCTCGTCAACGGCAAGTCGATTACCGCGTTCACACCTAGCACCAAGCTGATGGCCCACCTGCCGCTGGCCCAGTTGAATCACCAGCCCAAGTCGGCGCTCGTCATCTGTTTCGGAATGGGAACGACCTACCGCTCTCTGCTGAGCTGGGGGATCGATACGACCGCCGTGGAGCTGGTCCCCAGCGTCAGCGACGCCTTCGGCTACTATTTTCCCGACGCCGATGAAGTCCGCCGCAATCCGCTCAGCCACATCGTGATCGATGACGGCCGACGCTTTCTGCGACGTACCAGTGAGCGGTTCGATGTGATTACCCTCGACCCTCCACCCCCTGTCGAAGCGGCTGGTTCCAGCCTGTTGTACTCACGCGAGTTCTACCAGTTGATCAAGCCACGACTCGCCGAGGGAGGCATCCTGCAGCAGTGGTATCCCGGCGGCGACTTCAAAACTTTTCAAGCCATCCTGCGCTCGGTCCTGGCCGAGTTTCCACACGTCCGGGTGACCCGTGCCTTCGACAACTGGGGCTACCACATGCTGTGTTCGCTGCAGCCGATTCCCGAGCGAACCGGCAGCGAACTTTATTCACGCTTACCAGAAGCGGCCCGCCGCGATCTCATTGAATGGACATCAGATCGCACGGGAGAATCGTTGCTAGAGGACGTCATTGCGTCGCCCGTTTCCGCGACCGAAGTGATCAGCGATGATCCCCTGGTAATCATTACCGACGATCGTCCCTATAACGAGTACTACCTGCTCCGCCGGATCTGGGAGTGGTGGACCGGCACATATACGATCGTGTTATAGTGCAGAGCGACGACATCATAATAATCTGCGCTGGTGAGCCCCGTCCCGTAAGGGCGGGGATAGAGTTGCGGTTCTGATTGCCAATAGACGTCACTCATTGCAGAATTTGCAACGGAGGTCACTACTCTACCCCCGGCCTCACGGCACGGGGCTCACCTACCTTGAGCGGCGCAATCACCAACTACGGCTTCACATCCTCGACGACCTTGCGTTCCAGCAAGTCGTAGCGTTTGCCAGTTTCTAGTGAGATACACTCTGGGGCTCCATCCGTCGATTGAACGCGCGTGTTGTAGAAATGGGCTTTGTTCTTGCCCAGGACTTCCGCGGTCGAACCGGTCACAATGATAGCCGTGGTTTCATCGAGGCCGATCCCCAGCAATTGCGGGAAAGCGGTCATGACGGACAACAAATCAGCCTGCCGCTTACGTTGCGTGAAATGCTGATCGATCGCCGTACCGGGCAGAAATCCGAAGCCGCGCTCGTAACCTTCGGCCATCATTTCTTCGTTTCCCTGAGGACTGCCGCGAACCAGATATTCCCCCTGAATGGTCGCTCCGGCAGAACTGCCACCGATCACTCCGCCGCGTCGCAATACATCTCGAAAGGCCTCGACGGCCGGAGTCTCGGCATAGGCATCGACGAACCGCCACTGGCGTCCGCCACCAAACCAGACTCCGTTGGCCTCTTTGATTTTTGCGAGGAATTCAGGCGACGACACTTCAGCCAGACTGGTCTCGGCCAGAGTCACCACGTGCTTGCAACCCGCCCGTTCGAGAAACCGCCCCTCACGCGCGGCAACTTGCATGGAGCTGGGATTGGCCGTCGGCAAGACGATAATCGTGGACTCGGGACCGCCGGCCAGTTCCACGAATCGCGTCACCACTTCCGCCGGCAGACCACCTCCCCCCACAATGACCAGGCTCCCGGCAGCGACTTTGGGTTCGGCGGGTTGAGCTGCCGGAAATGCGGGGGCGATACGAGCCCGGGCGGCCAATCGCCAACGGGTGAGATCGGTTTGCTGCCCCTCTTTGAATTCGATCTCACGGGCCGGGCGGTTGGCTGACTTCGCGAGGCTGATCGTGAGCTGTCCCGATCCCACAACTTCGAGATTGCGTCCGTGAACGATGACCGCTGTGTCTTCATCGATCCCCATTCCAAAGAGCTCAGGGCGTTTTTCGAGGGTACTCGCCAATCGAGACTCCTTTTTGCGTTCGATGAAATGCGGCTCAATCACGGATGCCGGTAGTAGATTCCGTCCCGGACGAACGTCTCCGGCATCACCATCGGCGACCAACATTCCGCACAACACGACCGCCCCGGCCGAGGCGCCACCGATCACTCCTCCCCGCTGCAGGACCTCCTGGATTTCGCGTTCGACGGCCGTTCCGCGATAGGCAGAAATAATCCGTGCTTGTTCGCCATCGTCAAACCAGACCGCGGTCGCCTCTTTCAACGGCTCGAAGACCGCTGCACGATTCGCCTCGTCTCGCGAACGCGTGTGTAACAGCACGGCTGATGCGGGCTTCGTCTCTTCCCACGACTTGAGCGACGTCTCACCCTTTTCCAGTGCCGCGTCATCTAGAGCCGTGGGAATGACGACAATCTTGGCATCTTTGCCGCCGGCGAGTTTGACGAACTGTTCGCGAGCCGCGTTCGGCAACGTTCCGCCGCCGCCGAGGACTAGGGAGCCTCGAACGCCCGCTGGATCAAATCGTGGGGCTGATGGTCTGTCATCCCCAGGCCAACCAGTAGTTGAAGTGAGGATCAGTACGGAGAGGACCGTCGCGGTATGCCAGTAAACCCATCGAACGGCGGGTGCGGCGAGCAAAGCCGCGCGTGTGATCTTGGCTCCCCTTGCACTGGAACCCTGGAGATATCCGGACCGGACACTAGGCAGACAGGCGTTCGGAGACATGGTTGACAGTTCTTTGGTCAGAATTCCCCGAAAAGTTTGGCCCCGTGAGAAGCAACGGGTACGTTCCAACCAAATTTCCGCACCACCATTTGCCGACTGCACCGGCACCTTGAGACCGATGCGTCGGCCGCGGGAAAACGCTTAACTTACAACGGCTGCTCCGACAGATGGAACACGCTATTCATGGTCACCAGGGAAGTCGTCCGCTCATCGTGCGAGACCAAATTGACGCAAGCATTCTGCTGTCTCAGATCCTTCGCGCGTCGAGTTTCCAAGCCCAGCAATGAGGCCAGATAGACTCGATTCACGACGTTGTGAGCGACAATGGCGATGCTCTCGCCGCGATGCTTGAGCAACAATTCGTCAAAGACCGGGCGTACGCGTCGCAGAGTGTCGCCGTAGGATTCCCCGCCGAAATAGGGATTGTCCGCCGGGTTTTCGTGAAAGAGTCGAGCTTCCTCGGGATTGCGTTCTTGAATGGTTTCCCAATCCAGGCCTTCCCACATTCCGACGCAGCATTCCACGAGATCTTCGACGGGTACGACTTCCTTGCCGTGGTGGCCAGCAATGGCAGCGGCCGTTTCGCGAGCTCGGATCATCGGGCTGCAATAGATGTGGTCCAGAGGAAAGCCGCTAAGGAACTGGCCCACTTCCGCCGCCTGCCGTTGGCCCGAGGAACTCAGACCCAGATCAATCCCATCGCCCTGCAAAATGTAAGGTCGCTGTTCATTAGCGGGGGTTGCGCCGTGTCGAACCAGATAGAGATAAGTCGTCCCAGGAGGGGGTTTGGTGCGCATGCATCAGTCCTTGATCAATTTCGCTGTGGTATGTGCTCGAGGTTCTCTAAATAAGCCGGCGGACCAGCGGCGTCAACGGTTTTCCGCCAGCAATGCCGCAATGCGGATCGCTTGCATGAGTCCCCGCGAATCGGCCCGGTTTTGTCCCGCAATGTCAAATGCAGTACCGTGACTGGGACTCGTCCGGACAATGGGTAATCCCAGGGTGATATTCACAGCCGTGTCGAATCCAATCAGTTTGAGCGCGATGTGCCCCTGGTCATGATACATGGCAACGACACCGTCAAACTCGCCCGCGACCGCTCGCATTAACAAGGTATCTGCGGGGAGCGGTCCCTGGACCTGAATCCCCGCGGCCTGCGCCGCAACGACCGCCGGGGCGATGATACGACCTTCTTCGTCGCCAAATAAGCCCGACTCGCCCCCATGCGGATTCAAGGCACAGACCGCGACCCGCGGAACGGCGCAGCCGATGCGTCGCAGGTAACCATCGATCAAACCGATCTTTTCCCGGATCGAGGCCGTCGTCAGCAAATCGGGCACACTGCGGATCGAGGTGTGCAATGTGACATGGACCACCCCCAGCCCCTGCGGCGAAAAGATGCGGTCTCCATGCGGCAGATAGAGCATCATCCCGAAATCGGACACGCCACATTCTTCGGCCAGGATCTCGGTATGTCCCGGATAGTTTAATCCTGCCAGATGGAGTGCCGCCTTATTCAGCGGAGCCGTCGTAATCGCGTCAATCTCACCCCTTAACGCAGCCCCAGCTGCCGCGACCAGATAATCGTACGCCGCCCGTCCCGCCCGCGCATCCAACTGCCCGAGGGGGACATCGACAACAGTGTCATCCCCCGGATTGTAAATCGGAATGCCGTTTCCATCGGAGAGCGGCCGCCGGTCGGCCAGGCTGGCCAGTGGCACAGCCTGCAATGTCGACCCAATCTGTTGCAGTGCCCGCCGCAGCGTTTCTGGATGCCCGATCACGACGGGCTGACACCAGCGGTTGAGTCGCGGATCGGCGACGGCACGAGCGATGATTTCGGGGCCAATCCCCGCCACATCACCCAGCGTCAGAGCCACTCGCGGCAATTGGGATTTCTGCGGTAACACGTGTTCTCGCCTGATGGGAATAACTTCTTTAGCCCCGCGCACCAGTGATCGATGCGCCGGCAGTCAGCGCGCAATCTAGGACATCCCCCAATTGTTCGCAAGGATACCCTTGCAACCCGGACGGTCTCGTGGGAGTATGGCGATACTTCGCGGTCACCCCGGAATACTTGTATTGTCGTTTTCAGTGCGCGGATTCCGCGCCCGCAAACAGCATCCCATTGAAAGTGGATCATACACTGGTTTCGGGAACACAGGCGCTCAGTTTTCCCGTCGTTGAAAGTTCAGGATGTCGCGCAGCTTTATCGTTACTCAGTCTGCATTCAACGACTTGTGCGCCCATATCCGCGAAGTCCGAGAGGTTGCGTTCGATACCGAATTCGTCTCGGAATTCACATATCGGCCTGAACTGTGCCTGATGCAGTTCGCCACGCGCGAACGCTGTGTCTGCGTCGATCCGTTCGAAATCGAAGACCTGTCCCCCTGGTGGGACATTATGCTCGATC
Source organism: Planctomycetaceae bacterium (assembly GCA_028291605.1). GTDB lineage: Bacteria > Planctomycetota > Planctomycetia > Planctomycetales > Planctomycetaceae > JAKFVC01. The sequence continues at coordinate 9,898 of JAQGHS010000481.1, forward strand.
CCGAGATCACGGTCGTGATTCACGGCGGTCGGGAAGAAGTCCGGTTCTGCGTCACGAATACCCTGCAGGCACCGACGGCAATCGTGGATGTGCAAATCGCCGAAGGGATGCACAGCCCCAGTTTTCCGTTGGGGTACACGGCACTTGTACAGCGGGTGATGGGCATTCGAATTTCCGGCAAGGAAACTCGAACCGATTGGCGTCGCCGTCCGCTGACCGATTCTCAGATCGAATATGCACTCGAGGATGTCGAGCATGTTCTGGGCATCTGGGACCGGCAGAAAGCCGATCTAACCAGTCGTAGCCGTCTCGGCTGGGCGAATTCCGAATTCCAGCGAATGGTCGATGAGGTGGCCGGCGAACGTACGCGGGAAAACTGGCGGCGGATCCCCGGATTACAGCGTCTCAGTCAGCGCGAACTGGCTGTGTTGCGTGAGTTGCACGCTTGGCGTGAGGAAGAATCGCTGCAGCGTGACCGCCCCGCGCGACGGACTTTGCGAGATGACTTGCTGCTGGAATTGGCCAAACGCCAGCCGCGTACGCTCGACGACGTCGTCGCTACGCGTGACATGAATCGGTCCGACTACCGCCGCGTCGCGGGAGACATCGCCGCCGCGGTCCAGCGCGGCCTGGATCTTCCGGCTGGCAAGCTACCTCCGGTCGAAAAGGCCGAGCGCAAGGAAGAAGAACAGGTACTCGGCCAGCTTTTAAGCATCGCCTTGGCCAACCTGTGTCTGCAGGAAAGCGTCGCGATGCAATTGATCGGCACCAGCGCCGATCTGCGACATCTGGTTCGCTGGCACGTCTACGGAGAGCGCGACGGAGAGCCGCCGCGGTTAACTCAGGGCTGGCGGGCCGAAGTGTGCGGTCAGCTCTTTCAGGACGTATTGGACGGCAAGATCGCTTTCCGAGTCGCCGATCCACACTCTGATCACCCGTTGAAATTCGAGCGCCGGTAGGAGGGGCATTGCGCCCCCGTGGCCGACGCTGCCAGCGTCGGTACTCGTCTTTTTTTCGACTCACGGACGCTAGCAGCGTCCGCCACGGGGCAATTCCCGGCGCGCCCACAGATTTGATGCAGCATTTCATCCATAAACGGGTTACAATGCGAGTTCCGAAGCGTAACGAGTTCTCAATTCGGTCAACTCCAAGGGGAGTGCACGAAATGGGTTACGTGCGGCCAACTGTTCGAGAGGCATTCGCGATGCGTGCTGCGAGTCTGCTGGTTTGTCTGACGTTATTTCCCGCCTGGGGTCTGGCTGCCGATGCGCCCGCCCCACTTCTCGTGCAGCCGACAACGGCGACCTTGTACGGCCATCGATCATCGGAGCAACTGATTGTCAGCGATGAGCTTACGGCTGGGACATTCGCCGACGTGACTCTGCAGGCGACCTACGAAAGTACCTTTCCGTCGGTGGCTTTGGTCACTTCCAGTGGCCTGATTGTGCCGCGAGCTCACGGAACGACTGAAATCATTGTGCGCATTGGCCAGCGACAGGGTCGCGTGCCTGTCGAAGTTCGCGACTATGATCGTCCCGACCGGGTGGACTTCAATACCGATGTGATTGCCGCGCTGAGCAAGGCGGGTTGTAATCAGGGTTCTTGTCATGGTTCACCCCAGGGCAAAAACGGTTTCCGGCTGAGCCTGCGTGGTTTTGACCCCGAACTCGACTTCATGACGTTGACTCATGAAGACTTCGGCCGCCGCACGAATTCTTCCTCGGCCGGCGAAAGTCTGATTCTGAAAAAAGGGTTGGGCGAGGTTCCGCACCAGGGCGGCCGCCGCTTTCGTACTACTGATCCCGAATATCAAATTCTGCGTGCCTGGATTGACGCTGGTTGTCAGCCGTCACCTGTGCCGCCACCGCCAGTAGCGAATCCGAAGCCGGGGCAGCCCGTACCGGCTCCGCTGCCGCGATTGGTGAAGCTGGAGGTTCTGCCAGGTTCGCGGCGCGTTCCCGCCAGTCACCCCAAGCAGCAGTTGATTGCCCGAGCCCATTTCAGCGACGGACGGATTCGAGACGTCACGAGCTTGTGTGTCTTTTCCACGAATGAGAAGGACGCGGCCGTCGTCAGCAACAGCGGACTGGTGGAATTCAATCGCACCGCGGAGGTCTCGTTCCTGGTGCGGTATCTGGATCGGATCTCGAGCGTTCGGCTGTCCTATCTGCAACTTGATCCGGCGTTTGCGTTCCATTCACCCCCCGAAGTCAATGCTGTCGATCATCACGTATTTGCGAAGCAGCGCGAACTGTTGCTGCTTCCCGCCGAGGTTTGCAAGGACGACATCTTCTTGCGACGGGTTTACCTGGATGTCACCGGCACCTTGCCGACTCCGGAAGAAGCGAAAAAGTTTCTGGATGCTCCTGATTCTCAGAAGCGTGCTCGTTTGATTGATGAGCTGCTCGAACGCGATGACTACGCCGAATACTGGGCTCTGAAGTGGGCCGATCTGATGCGCGGCAGCGATGTCACGATCAGTCGTCGCGGGGTCCACAGCTTCCACCGGTATCTGATTCAGCGCTTCCGCGACGATCGTCCGTTCGATGAGTTTGCCCGCGAGACG
>JAQGHS010000889.1 GCA_028291605.1 Planctomycetaceae bacterium
TCAGTACCGCGTAACTAAGCCGGCAGATTTGGGGGGTTCCCGAACTCCGGTGCGTCGAGTTGTCCCACACCGTGCGTCCCCAGGGAAGCGCAAATTCAGGAAGGCAAAGAAATGATTCAGAAGAACGAAACTGTGTCGAATTCGTTGGTTGGCAAAGCTCGTCGAGGATTTACGCTGGTCGAATTGGCCGTCGTGATCGTGATCATCGGCGTGCTGGCCGCGTTCGGTGTGCCCCGGTTCATCAAGTCAGTCGAACGTTCGAAAGCCGCAGAAGCGTTCTCCTACGCCGCCGCTGTCCGCTCAGCTCAGGAACGGTACCACTCGCGTGAAGGTACCTACGCGTCGGCGATTACCGACTTGGACATCAAGTTCTCAGTTCCGAAGTACTTCACCGTCGGAACGGTCTCGGCCGGTGTGACGAGCTCGCTCCAGGACTCCTGGTCGCTGACCTTCACCCGCACCGGTGCATCAGCCGGTTACGGCGAGTACACCATCACCTTTACGGAAGATGGTTACGACAAGGACAACAGTACGATCAACGCGATTCCCGATATCAACCCGCTCCAGACGTAATCTGGGTGAGTTGACCTAAAAGTAAACCCTGCAGCGTAAGCGGGTCCTCAACGGGCGGCCAGATCTTCTGACCGCCCGTTGTTTCATTCTTTGGGGTTAATGCCGACGCTGCTCCAAAGTTAAGCAGGTGAGCCCCGTCCCGTTAGGGCGGGGATAGGGTTGCGAATCTGATTGCCGAAAGACGTTACTTCCATACCAAATCTGAAGTGGAAGTCGCGACTCAACCCCCGCCCTTACGGGACGGGGCTCACCTGTCTTTGCTGGCATCGATCGCTCCTGAACTATCCTCCTCCGCACACTGGCGACTCTCCGCGATCATGTCATAGAATGCCACGATTCTGTCCGCTCCCAATTCGAACTCAACTGGCACATGTTCGACGGACAGGTCTCCCCCACTTACCCGAGGAATCTATGCGACACTGTCGACTCGGTGCGCTCAGCCTGTTGTTGCTGGCCACGCCCCTGTTTGCTGCCGACCTGCCCAAGCCCTTCATCACGGGCTTGAAGAATCCCGAATCGGTATGCCTCGGCCCCGATGGCCTGTTGTACGTCACCGAAATCGGCGAGTTCGATAAAGACGGCGACGGCGCCGTGACCGTCATCTCGAAAGATGGCAAGGCCACTCCCTTCGCAACCAAGCTCGATGACCCCAAGGGCATCGTGACCGGCCGTGATGCGTTCTACCTGACCGACAAGAAGCGCGTCGTGAAGGTGGATTTCAAGGGACAGGCTACGACTCTGATCGCCACCGAGAAATTCCCTGTTCCGCCATTGTTTCTGAACGATATCGAATTGGATATCGAAAATGGGATGCTCTACATCAGCGATTCCGGCGATCTCAAGGGAGCCGCGGGTGCGGTCTTCCGCTATGACATCCGCCTCGACAAAATCGACTTGATCGTCTCCAACAAGACTCTACCCGAGCTGAAAACCCCCAACGGCCTGGTGATGGACGGAGCCGCCAATCTGCTGATGGCGGACTTCGCGAGCGGGTTCCTCTATCGCATCAAGCTCGATGACCTTTCGAGCAAGAAGATCGGTGAAGGATTCAAAGGCGGAGACGGTTTGACCTGGGACAAGAACGGTCAGCTCTTTATCAGCTCGTGGGAAATCGGCAACGTCCAGGCGATTCCTCGCCCCGGGCAAAAGTCGGTGATGATCGCCGAGAAGTTCCAGTCCGCAGCCGATACTTGCCTCGATGCTTCGGGGCTCAAGCTGATCGTCCCGGACATGAAGGCGGGCACGCTGACCGCGCTGACGACACAGATTCCCGGTTGGGAAGTTGATAAGACACCATTGGCCATCAAGACCGAAGTGGCGTTCCCCAACTTGCAATGGACGGGCTGGAGCCCGGCCGATGACGCCGGCATCCCGACGCCCTTGCGTCCCATCCTGTTGACCCATTTCGGAGACGGTTCCAACCGCGTCGTCGTTCCCACTCAACAGGGTGTCATCCACGTCTTCCCCAACGATGATGCTGCCACGAAGACCGAAATCTTCCTCGACATTACCGATCGCGTCCGCTATCTCGACAAGCAAAATGAAGAAGGTCTGCTGGGTTTGGCGTTCCATCCGAAGTTCAAGCAGAACGGCGAGTTCTTCGTCTTCTACACCGACAAAAAAGCCGAGATGGCCAATGTGGTCTCACGGTTCCGCGTCAGCAAGAAGGACCCCAAGAAGGCCGACCCCGCATCAGAAGAAGAGATCATTCGCTTTGAAAAACCGTTCTGGAATCACGACGGTGGAACAATTGCGTTCGGCCCCGATGGCTTCCTCTACATCACTCACGGAGACGGCGGCAACGCCAACGATCCGCACGAAAATGGCCAGAACCTGACGACGATTCTCGGCAAGGTGCTGCGACTCGACATCGACCATAAGGACAAGGGCAAGAACTACGCCATTCCTAAGGACAACCCCTTCGTCGAGATTAAGAACGCGGCCCCCGAAGTCTGGGCCTACGGCTTACGGAATGTCTGGCGCATGGCCTTCGACCGCAGCACGGGTGCGTTATGGGCGGGCGATGTCGGTCAGAATCTCTACGAAGAGATCAACATCCTGAAGTCAGGCGGCAACTACGGCTGGAACCCGCGCGAGTCGCTCCATCCCTTCGGCAAGAAGGGCGTCGATGTGAACCCCAAGATGATCGATCCCATCTGGGAGTACCACCACGACGTGGGCAAGTCGATCACGGGTGGCGTCGTCTATCGCGGCACGAAGCTGCCGGAACTGGTGGGCAGCTATCTGTATGCCGACTACGTGTCGTCGCACGTCTGGGCACTGACTTACAACGCAAAGCTCGGCCGAGTCGTCGCCAATCGCGAGATTTCGAGCGCCAACGTGCCGATCCTGTCCTTTGGCGAAGACCAGGACGGCGAAGCCTATCTGTTGACGTTTTCAGGATCGGGAAAAGGCATTTACCGATTGGTAAAGTCAGCCGAGTAACGTCTCACAGTCGCATCAGAAAAGAGCAGGGCGGCGCCGGTTTTCGAACCAGCGCCGCCCTGGTGTGTTTATGGCCAGAGTCGTCATCCATGACCGCAATACACCTTAGAGTCCTGACAAAACCTCTTATCGCACGATTTCTCCGTTCTTATTCGTGTCATTTGTGTGATTCGTGGTTCAAACATTTCTAAGCACAACAATCACGAATCACACAAATGACACGAATAGGTCCTGGCAATTGCCACGCTGTGATCTAATGCATGACTGAAACTGAGCGCCAGCAAGATGGCGAACAGGGCACTCTCCTCGGCTCGTGGAGTGACTGGAGCTGCCTCTTCTTCCGCCGCTTCGCTGAGATCAATTGCCACCGACATTCTCCCATCCGATCGTATTGATTTAGGTCCTTGTGACTATTCTCACAACCATTGACAATCTCGCCCTCGGTGAAGATCGTGTGATGGAGCGCAGACGGCCGAACCCACTAACATTGATTGGTGTCCGCACTTCACGACAATCTCGCAAAAAAACGCAGCACAAAGGATTGAGATGACGTCCATCCGTTGTTGGCAGGTTGATGCCTTTACGAATCAGGCCTTCGGCGGCAATCCGGCCGCAGTCTGCTGGCTGGAGACCGAAGCCGACCCTGCCTGGATGCAGGCGGTGGCCGGCGAGATGAACCTCTCAGAAACTGCCTTTGTACGTAGACTCGACGACGGCCTCGAGCTACGCTGGTTCACCCCGACGGTCGAGGTCGACCTGTGTGGTCACGCGACCTTGGCCACGTGCCACGCATTATGGTCTGCAGGCATCGTCACTCCCGATGAACCGTTACACTTTCACACCAAAAGCGGTTTGCTGACTTGCCAGAAAAATGGGCCTTTTATCGAGCTCAACTTCCCCGCGACACCCGCCGCTCGAGCGACACCCCCCGCAGGATTGCTAGAGGCCCTGGGAGTGAGTCCGGTCTACGTGGGCAAAACGAAGTTCGACTACCTCGTCGTTCTCGACACTCCGCAAGCCGTCCTCGCAGTGCGGCCAGACTATGCCAAGTTGGGCGAGATCCCGTGCCGTGGCGTGATCGTCACCGCGCGAGCCAGCGACGGTGAATTTGACTTCGTCTCGCGGTTCTTTGCCCCTGCCGTGGGAGTGAATGAAGACCCGGTCTGCGGTTCAGCACATTGCTGTCTCACACCGTATTGGGCCGAACAACTCGGCAAGACCACTCTGATGGCCCATCAAGTCTCAGAGCGCGGCGGCGTTCTGCGGCTGCAGCTCAAGGGCGATCGAGTGATCCTGGGTGGACAAGCCGTGACGGTCTGGCGCGGGGAGTTGCTATGACACGTCCGATCCAAGTCAACACGCTGACTGAAGAGCAAGTCTTGCAGCTATACGGACTTTACCAGAAGGAATGGTGGTCGAACCGACGGACTCTCGAGGAAGCACGGATCGTCGTCGCACATTCATCGCTGCTGATTGGACTAGTGGAACCCGAAACGCAGCGGCTGGTTGGCTTTTGCCGGCTGTTAACCGACTTCGTATTTCGGGGCCAGATTCTCGACGTCATCATCGCCGAAGACTGGCGCGACCGAGGACTGGGTCGGCAATTGCTGGAAGCCGTACTGACACACCCGCGACTGCAAACGGTCCAGACGTTGTGGCTTTGTTGCCTCCCGGACATGGTCGAGTTCTACCGCAAATGGGGCTTCGACATCATGGGTGAAGAAATCGTGTGGATGCAGAGGGACCACTACGCCAAATGAGCACCAATCGCCAAACCTATTCCACGGGCACGCCGTGGGAGAAAGCCGTCTGTTACTCGCGAGTGGTGCGAGTTGGGTCGCACATTTTCGTCTCAGGCACCACAGCCTCGAACGAGCAGGGCCAGACGGTGGCCGTGGGCGACGCCTATCAACAGGCAGTCTATGCCCTCAAAAAGATTGAGCTCGCGCTATCACAAGTCGGCGCGAGCCTCAACGATGTAGTCCGCACGCGGATGTTCGTGACCGATATCAGCCGCTGGGAAGAGATCGGCCAAGCTCATGCCGAGTTCTTCAAAGGCATCAATCCAGCAGCGACAATGGTCGAAGTAAGTCGCCTGGTAAATCCCGATCATCTCGTCGAAATCGAAGTCGACGCAATGATCGGGGAGTAGACGCTCGTGGCCGACGCTGCTAGCGTCGGTGCCGATGCTGGCAGCATCGGCCACGGTTCAATTCCCCGTATATCGAGAAAACACCAGCGAGATATTCTGCCCGCCGAAGCCAAAGCTGTTCGACAGAGCGTTATCAACCTTCACATCACGGGCGGCGTTCGCGACATAATCCAGATCGCATTCCGGATCGGGCGTCTCGTAATTCATCGTCGGGGGAACCGCCCCGCGATTGATGGTCAACAGACACGTGATGGCTTCCACGCTGCCCGCGGCCGCGATCAGGTGGCCCATCATGCTCTTGATGCTGGAGACCGGAATGTTGTACGCATTGGCACCAAATGCTTGCTTGATCGCCAGGGTCTCGACCTTGTCGTTGACCTCGGTGCTCGTGCCGTGAGCGTTGATGTAGTGAATGTCATCCGGGTTCAGTGAGGCATCGCGCAACGCCATATTGATGCAGGAAACGGCCCCGCGGCCTTCGGGATGGGTGTCGGTGATACGAAACGCATCGGCTGTCGAACCGTAACCGGAGATCTCGCCCCAAATGTGGGCACCACGTGCCAAGGCATGTTCCAGCTCTTCCAAAATCACCATGCCGGCCCCTTCGCCGAGGACGAAGCCGTCACGGTTCTTATCGAACGGACGAGAAGCCCCCTTCGGGTCGTCGTTGTTGGTCGACAATGCGGTCAACAGATTGAACCCAGTCACTCCGAACGGGTGGATCATGCTATGAGCACCGCCCGAGAGCATCACATCTGCGTCACCACGCCGAATGATTTCGGTCGCTTCACCAATCGCCTGGCTCGAAGCCGCACAGGCTGTCAACGAATTGAGATTGGGACCTTGAGCATTGAAGAGAGCCGCCAGGTGGCCGGCTGGCATGTTGGGTTCTTGCTCCAACTCAGCTTGCGCATTCAATTCCTGCAGCCCGCTACGGGCAAATTCACCCAAGTCGAGTTCGCCGTTCTTGTGTGCAGACGCGATGATCGACATAAAGACGTGGAAGTTCTGAGCCCCTTCACCGGCACCCAGGTACACGCCGAACCGCGCGGGATCAAGCGGGCTTTCGAGCAGCCTGGAACTCTTCACCGCATCGACTGCCGCGCCAATCGCGAAGCGAATGTTCCGACCCGTGTGCTGAAAAATTTCCGGCTGGTCGATCCACTTGGCGAAGTCGTAATTCTTGACTTCAGCGGCGATCTTCGTCGGAAAATTGGATGCGTCGAAGTGCGTAATGCGGCCAATGCCGCTGCCCCCCGCGAGCATCGCATTCCATGTATCATCAATCGAATTGCCCAGGGGAGTAATGGCTCCCATCCCAGTCACTACAACACGTCGTCGCATAATTCCCGGCCTCGATCAGTGAGGTTTTTCGTCTCTGCAGTCCATCAGCAAACAATCTTGCGAGGATCTACAATCGCTGAAAAATCCTGAAGTCGATTACATTTATAACACAGTCGGCGCTGTGCCCGAAGATGGGTTTCGCCCGATTGCTTCGTGTAGCCACGTTCGCCAGAACGTGGGCAACCTGCATTCCACCCCCCACGCTCTGGCGAGCGTGGCTACGACATTCACTAGCCATTACGACGCAGGTTCAGCCGCAGGTGTCGTACCATCGCCAGCCTTACCCACATTCATAACGCCCATCAGTCGCATGCTGAAGACAAAGTTTTTCTGATCAATCATTGCCCCTGATGGACCATTTACCGACTGATCAACGTGGGCAAAAAAGATTTCGCCTTCCGCCACCAGCCGATCGCCAATCTTCGCAGTGACCTCGGTCAGTCCCCCTTCGGGGCGGATGTCCACAAGCTTGGCATGGTAGGTCAGCGTATCACCCGGCACGACCCAGCCATGAAAGGTCATCTTGGGGATCTTTCCCAGGATCACCACATGCTTGAAGTCATTCGTTGCACCCAGCAGAATACCGCCGGTTTGCGCCATGCCCTCAATGATCAACGATCCAGGCATCACGGGGAAACCGGGATAATGATCGTGCAAATGCTCTTCGGCCAGAGTCACATTCTTCACGGAAGTGGCATGAGACCCGTTTTGAAAGTCAGTGAACTTATCAATCCACATCCAACGCATGCCAAAGTTCTTTCGTGTGTAGCCTGACTTTCCCGAGTCGGGCGAGTCCTGGATCCCTGGCCCTAATCCGCCCGACTCGGAAGAGTCGGGTTGCGACAAGCGAATTCCGTGCGAAGTTCCTGCCCGCAAAAACAGAAGACGGAAGGCGTATCGGGGCCTTCCGAACTTCTATGATTTACGATGGCAAAACTGGCCCGCACGTCAACTGGGCAACCGATTAGGCGGCCAGCTTGTTGCGCACGAAGTTCACCAGAGTCTGCACCGTCGTCAGATCCTTGATGGTCTCGATCTTCGGATTCTTCGCCAGCTTGTCGGCGTCGAAGTGCGGCGCCTTCGCTTTCAGCTCGGCGATGCCTTCTGGAGTGACCGAACCGTCTTTCACGAAACCCGATTCTGGGCTGAACAGGGCATCCGGAAGGAATTCGCTACGGCTGATCTTGACCGTGAAGGCCTTTTCCAGGCGGAAGAAAATGTCCAGAAAATCGATTGACTCAGCGCCCAAGTCGCCTTCGAGAGTCGCTGTCGGAGTGACTTCATCGTCATCGACCCCGAGTGCATCAACCAACACGCCTTGTACCTTCTCGAAGATTTCCGCGTCTGACAACATCCCGCATGCCTCCTGATGTCGGATTGGAAGATCTGCTCAAGCAGTCTCAAATCCGCATCGTGTGAGTTACTCGTCACCCAAGCCTAATTGCCAAACATCCCGGCCCGACGAGCTGGCCGAGGTTGGCGAACACAACACTACCCTCACGTAAATAGCAATGCGGCCGGTCAAACCGGTCCCACACTGGCTGGACACTTTTTACTTTTACGACCCCGAGGACCGGGTCCCCACCCATCCTCACGACCGTATCGATTGAAGTGTCTGTAAGTCTTTTCGGGATTGTGCCCGATTTTTCTTTGGCAGACTATCTCGTTTTCGAAACTCAGGCTCAATGAAATCGGTTCAAGCATCCCAAAGCCCCCAACGTAGCCCGGCTCTCTCAGTCGGAAACTACTTTGGCTGCAATTGCTCAACTCAGAGAGTCGGGCTAACGACAGCTACATTCCACCCAAGGTCAAGCCACCATCCACTTTAAGGACCTGCCCGGTGATATAGGACGCGTCATCCGTCGCCAGAAACAGCACTGCCGCAGCAATGTCTTCCGGCTTACCGAAACGACGACACGGTATAGCATCCTTGATCTTATCTGACGCCGCGTTTCGCACGGCGGTCGTCATATCTGTTTCAATGAAGCCCGGAGCCACTGCGTTGACAGTGATTCCGCGTCGGGCCACTTCCGTCGCCAGACAGCGAGTCAGGCCTTCAATGCCCCCCTTGCTGGCAGCGTAATTGACCTGGCCGGCGTTGCCGAATTCCGAGGCGACGCTCGACATGTTAATGATGCGTCCCTTGCGGGCGGACATCATCGGCCGGATCACGGCATGGCAATAATTATAGACGCTAGTCAGGTTCGTCTGAATGACGTCGTTCCAGGCGGTCTCATCCATCATCGCCAGCAGGCTGTCGCGGATGATCCCGGCATTATTGACGAGAATGTCAACCTGTCCCCAGGCTGCGATCACCTTTTCGACAACGGCATCGGCTTCGACACGACTCTTCACGTCAGCCTTGTAGGCGGCCGCTACTCGCTGGTCCAATTCGAGGTCCTTAACGAGTTGGTTGGCCACGTCGTCACTCGAGGTGTAGACGAAAGCGACTTTGGCACCTTCGCGAGCCAGTGCCCACACGACAGCCTTGCCGATTCCACGCGTTCCACCAGTTACCAGTGCTGTTTTCCCAGCCAATTTCATCTTAAAAAATCCTTCGCTGATGATGCGGGTCTACGATGCGACAGCGGCTTTGGGTTCCGACCACAACAGGCCGAAAAGTTCTTTTAATTTACGAATTTCATACTCATCAACGTGAGCCAACTCGGGGTTCTTATCGACCAAGTTAAACCGTTCGAGGGTTAACTTGGCACTCACCGCGGTCCCACCGTTGACGGTCCCATTCCCCTGGATCGTGCAGAGATTGCCGTCCCACTTTTGAATTTCAACTGTCAAATTTAACGTATTGCCGGGAGCGACGAAGTTGTTGAACTTCACGGCCCGAGCCTGCTTCAGCAGCACATTGCTGAAAGCAAAGTTGTCGTTATGACGCATCAACCAGGCCCCGGATTGAACCAGCGCCTCGATCATTAACACGCCCGGGAGCACCGGAAATCCTGGAAAGTGATCCACGAGGTACTCTTCGGCGAGGCTCAAATTCTTGATTGCCGTCAGAGACTTGCCTTTTTCCAGGCTCGTGATTCGATCGACCAAGCAAAACCGCATACTAGAAAACTCCCGGATTCCCTTCCCAAGCCGCGATGAACCGAGACTCGGTCATCCTGACACAGTCCAGGCAACTCATATCGGACGCGATCCACCTTGAGCTGAAGGCGGGGCCGCAGATCGCATGATCCAAGCCACCGACAATGGTTCGGGCGGAAAGAGGCAATATTAGTGGGGGGGTAAAACTCAGGCAAGCCCTGCGTTCTGCACGCGATTGGCACGACTCCACCTCTTGTGGCAGCATGCGCAAGCCCTTGTTGATTTATTACTCCCGCGAGTATCACAATTGATTTTTCTCGAACGCTGGGAACAACGCGTAAACTATTATTTTGAATACACTTAGGCAGACCACAGACGACTTTGAAAGTGGAGCAGAATGCGGAATCCCGAAAGCGAATGAAATCAATTGCAGGACGCAACCAATTTCCTTGATGGATACGCGATCGGCTAGAGAGATTCTAGAAATCCGACGACCTGACGCAGCAGGGCGTCAGTCTGCGCCCAGTGAATGAGATGCGGTGAATTCGGAAATCGGACGCGAGTGCAGTCCGGCAGATCCGCCGTTAGGGACTCCGCATCTTCGTCAGTCAGCATTCCACCACAGGCAGAATCTGCCTGTAAAAGGAGAACCGGACAACTGACCTGCTCAACGATCGCCTCGCGGTCAAAACCGTGCAGCCACGTTCCGTCCAAAATCGGTGATAAGACTTGGGGGGCCATTTGCGTCAGACAACGGGCTGTGAACCTCAATGAGGTCATATCGCGAGAGTTACCGAGATGAACGGCCGGACCTCGCCCGGGAACGCCGATCGGGATTTCGGCCAATTCTTTAGCCACTTCGTCAATTGACCGTCGATGACCGGCAAACCGGACGAGTCCGGCGAAGAAACTATATAGCGGGGTCTCACGAATCCGTGCGCCCATCGTCTCGAACGGTGGATCCTCCAAGACAATGGCAGTAACCATTTCGGGCAATGCGGCAGCGGTCGCCAAGGCGACCATCGCTCCGAGCGAGTGCCCGTATAACACACCCGGCCGACTAAATTCGGACCGTACAAAACCGCAGGCATCATCCACG
>JAQGHS010000515.1 GCA_028291605.1 Planctomycetaceae bacterium
ACTCGCCGAAACATGGATGTAACGAGTTACAATCGCTACACTTCACCCCACCCACTTGCGGTGCTTATTCAAAGGAAAGGTGACTGTGAAGGCGATACAACTCGAAAAACCGGGCAAGTTCGATCTAATTCAAATTCCCGAGGCGACCTCGCCCGGACCGGGCGAAGCCCTGGTGCGAGTCCACCGGGTGGGCATCTGCGGTACCGATATCAGCGGCTTCCTGGGCAAGATGCCGTTCTACAGCTACCCACGCATTCCGGGCCATGAGCTGGGAGTGGAAGTTCTCGAAGTCGGGTCGGGCGTGACGCAAGTGCAGCCTGGAGATCGATGTTCGATCGAACCGTACATCAACAACGAATCCAGTTTCGCCAGTCAACGTGGCAGCACCAATTGCTGCGAAGACCTGAAGGTCCTGGGGGTCCATATCGATGGTGGCATGCGGCCGAGGTTCCTCGTTCCGGCCCGCAAGCTGCATCCTTCGGAATCGCTGACCTTCGAGCAACTCGCGCTGGTGGAAACGCTGGCCATCGGCTGTCACGCGGTCAATCGCGGACAGGCCCAGGCGGGTGAAAACGTGCTGGTAATTGGTGCGGGGCCCATCGGGTTGTCGGCCATCGAATTTCTGCGAATCGCCAAATCAAAAATCACCGTGCTGGACGTCAATCAGCAACGTCTCGATTTTTGTAAACATACGATGAAGGTCGATCACACCGTCAAGTTCGAAGCCGAGGGGGGCAGCCTCTCGGCGTTGCAGAACTTAACTGACGGACATCTCTATACGCTGGTCGTCGATGCCACCGGCAATTCGAAGTCGATGAGCAACGCCTTGAATTATGTGGGTCACACGGGCCGGTTGGTCTACGTCGGCATCACGACCGAAGAAGTCCATTTCCCGCACCCGCTGATGCACCGTCGAGAGATGACGCTGCTGGCCTCACGGAATGCCCTGCCAGCCGATTTCACACGCATCATCAAGCTGATTCAAGACGGCAAGATCGACACGCGTCCGTGGATCACCCACCGCAGCTCGATGGAGTCGTTGATCGCGGATTTTCCGTCTTATACGAAACCCGAGACTGGTGTGATTAAGGCGATTGTGGAGATTGAAGGTTAGCGTTTTTCGTTTGAATTACGAAGAGTTTTAGCCACGGAAGAACACAGATAAAACACGGATTAAGACGGTGGTTGCGACAGTCCGTCCGGATTGCCGTATCAAACGTTTTTCAGGTTGGCAATCGAGAGCACTCATGGCACAGGATGACCCAATCCGTGTTTCATCTGTGTCAATCAGTGGCTAAAAAGCTCTTCTGACGATGGAACATCCATTGTCTTGGCGCATCCATTTCTCAGGACATCGCGCCAATTATCTAATATCCGGTGTCAGATCGGCTTACAAACGGCAAGGTCTCGCACGCTTGACCAATCCGACCGGCAGGCGCGTCGCTGGGGCGGAATAGTTTAGCTGTTAAGCATTGCCGGACGGGTAAATGCCAACGCCCGAATTGTACATAATCAGACCAATCCAGTGGCACGCTCTGAATGCCTCATGCCTCGCGGGGAAGTAGACGAAATCAATGAGGTGAGACGCTGACTCGGGCTGTTTGAGATCAGTTGAACTCACCTCATATTCCCTGCGAACACGAGGTTGACTGTATGACGGTGACTGACCGTCCTGAACTACCGCCGACTGCAGCGGAGCCGACCTTACAATCGGAGCGTGCTCCGCGAATGATGCTGGAGATCTGCCGAGGCCGCACACGGTTTCCGCAACGTCCAATTTCGGGCCCCCGCTACTTCATTGGCTCGGGTGCCGGTTGTGATCTGCGTTTGGGTGGCTCGGACTTCCCGGCAATTCATAGCCTCATCCAGACCCGCGAAAATGGTGTCTGGTTCGAGACTCTGGCGGCCACCCCTGCGGCAAGAATTAATGGCGAACTGACCAACGGCGAATGGCTGCGAGATGGCGATCGCATCGAAATCGGTGCGTTCCAGTTCCTCGCCCACTCGGTACCTCTGCTACCCCCGAGCGCAATCGTCGATGCGGGCAGGGGAGCTTTCCCAGACCAGGCAGAAGAGCAGGTCTCCGAACTGACCGCCACCGAACTGACTGATCGGTTGGACGTCGAAATGCATCAAGTGGAACGGTTCCAAAACGGACGCCGAGCCGGAGCACACGCACTCCTGCAAGCTCTGCGACGCCGCTCATTGGAGCCCGCTCAGCCGGCGGCCCGGGCAATCCCCGCCATACCGGCGGCCCCGTGGGGTGCGACCACAGCGGCTGCGCAGCACGAATTCCAGGCCGACTTGGATCGCTTGTGCAAAGATCTGGAAGAATTGACTTCCACGTTGGAACGACGTTCGGAAACGATCTCGCAGCGCGAATTCCAATTCGCTCAGGCGGCGGAAGCATTACTGGAGACGCAACGGCAACTCGTCGCTCAACTCGAATCGGCACTCGAACATGCCGCTCAATTGAGTGAATCACGCGACGTCCCGATGAAGCCTGCCATTCGCGTCAGTGCGTGACCGTTTCCGTACTCTCGTAGCCGCGGTCGCCAGACCGTGGGTGTTGCGAGTCGATTAAACAAGGCCCCACGCTCTTGGCGAGCGTGGCTACAAAAAAACAGCCCGGTTGCTCTCGCGAGCAACCGGGCTGTTGTGTTTAAAGTCGGACGAAACGGCGTTTACTTCTTCGCCAGTTCCGTATCGGTTCCTGAACGCCAGGCGGTCTTTGCAAAGATCCCGTAACGGTTCGCGTTGGCACTCACGCGAACGGCTGACAGAGACGTGCGAGTTCGTTGAACGGAGGATCGCCAAGTGACCTTTTCGTTCAATTCGAAGCGCGGCCCAACGCTGGTCCCCTTGTCGTCGTCTTCGCTGATACGCGGCTTCTTGGGCGGAACAACCGGAGGTGTCGCAGCCGGAGGCGGTTCAACGCCATCGGTTGCAGCGGCTCCAGGGGGAACGACTTTCGGGGGAACATAGCCGTCCGTCTGAGTGGGATCGACAGTGTTCGGAGCAGGGGTCTTCGGAGTTGCCGGAGTAAACCCATCCGTGTTAGCCGCACCGGGTGCGGGCGGAGGTGTCACCGGGGGCACAAAACCGTCATTCGCACCCGCCGGAGGTGCGTTGCGATTGTCATAGCCAGGTGACGGGCCGCCCGGAGCAGGTGCCGGAGCTGGCGTCACCGGTGAATTGGCACCGCCAGCAGGAGGAGCCGTTCCCGGGGGATAGTTCACATTGCATTGACCATTGGCACAACCGCCGGGACCACAGGCCGAAGCGCCATAGCCGCTGTCGTAATAACCGCCGGATCCTGTCCCACAAGAGGAACAGCCAACGCCGCCACACGAGTTGCAGCCACCCATTGCATAACCACCGCCGTAGTTGCTGTAACTACCGGTGCCACAGCTGTTACAGGCTGGCGCACAGCAACCGCGGCCGAATCGACCCCAACCACGATAGCCCGTAAAAACCGGAGCCACCGGACCGCAGCAACCGCCACCATAGCCACCGCCGTAATTGGCCGCTTGTCGTGCGTGAATGCTGCCCACAGGGCCGAATAGCGTGTCCCATGCCCAGGGAATAATACCGGCCTCGGAAGTCGCGGGCACGACTCCCAATACCGACGTGGCGATGACCAACGTCAGCAGGAAACGGACTGCGGGACGTCTCATGTGCTGTACCTCTTCATGAAGCCGGTGCAGGCAACGGAATCCGTGTTGCGCCACGACCGAGAGCCTGAGTTTGGGAACCACTGGAAAACGCACCCAGTGCAGTCGCCCTCGACTTTGGGAAATCCCGCTGGAAATGCCCAGCGGAAATTCGAACAATTCACCAAACTTGAATCTATTTCAAACGGAAAGCGATTTTTTTCAATCCTAACAGAACGATTGGGCAAAATCCTCTAGCTTGCGCGAAATCGCCCAAGCCCTCAACTTTTCCTTACAAGACAATGTAGAATTCGCCGCAGATCCGTGTCAATCGCCCATCTTTACGTCCTGCGGAATCCGCTGTGATGTTTTCGAACATGCTGGCATCTTCGTTTCATTCCGATCCGGTCACCCGATGTCGCCAGATTATCTCCCAGTTCTTCCTGGATGATCCGGCTGCAACGATTGTGCCGATCATGGGAAATGAGGGGTTTAGTGGTGCCCAAATCTATCGCATCGAATTGGGCACGCGGCGATATGCCCTGAGATGCTGGCCCCTCGACGCACCGGAACTTGAACGACTCAGTGGACTGCACCGGCTGCTGGAACTGACGTCGAAATTGGGGGTCACGCAGATCGCGGTTCCATTGAAATCGCGTTCCGGTTCCACCCTGCTGAAAGTCGATGAGCACCTCTGGCACCTCGAACCCTGGATGCCGGGGGTGGCCGACTTCCACCGGCAACCGACTCGACCGCGACTGCAGGAGGCGATGCGTG
>JAQGHS010000897.1 GCA_028291605.1 Planctomycetaceae bacterium
CATCGTCCAGCGATCGAATGGATGGTTGTGACACTCGGCACATTGGATCTGCACGCCGGTAAACAACTGCGAGAAATCAGCGGCAAAATTCTTCGGTATAAACCGGACGTCATGGACCAGCATCGTATATAGGTTGGCGGGTCCATTGGTCAGATTGCTGCCGCTGGCGGTGACCTGTTCGGCGACGAATTCATTCAACGGCCGGTTCCGCTGCATCTGCTCACGGATCCACTCGAAATAGGTCTCTGCCGCTTTGATGTCGGTCGCGGAAGGAGCGTATCCGCCCCCCTTCACGCGCAGTGATTCTGCCCAGATAGCAGTCCACACATCGGCAAACGCATCGGTCTTCAGTAACTCATCCACAAGCTGATCTCGCTTGTTGGGCAACTTATCAGCGATAAACGTGGCGTACTGCTCGGGCGTGGGTGGCACGCCGGTCAGGTCGAGATAGACGCGCCGCACGAACGTTTCATCGTCGGCAAGTTCCGATGGCAGCAAGTGCAACTTTTGCAAACGGTCATAGACCAGTTCATCGACATAGTTCTGGGCGGGCGGCTTGGTCCATCGATAGTTCGAGTCTGCAGGCAGGACAATCACTTCTGAGCCAATCGTGAAGCGATTAAAGCGAGCGAAGACATAAGTGTCGCCATGCTGCCCTGCGGTGACCTTGCCATTGAGGTCGATGACCGCCGTGGTCGAATTGTTGGACAGATAGCGGGCCAGATGGGTCACATCCCGCGTCGAACCGTCCGAGTATCGCGCCAGGACCTTGGTTTGTTCGACGGCCTTGGCGTCTGTAAATACCATGCGTTCGGGTGTTAAAGTGATTTCGACAGGCTCGGCAACCTTGTCCTCATCATCCGGCGCACCAGCTTCGATCCAGCGATAAATGGCCTGGTAATAGGGACTGTCCTTCTTAAACAATTCTCCACCCGTATGAGGGACTTTCCCCGTGGCCTTCAACAACACCAGGCTTTGTTCGGGGACTGCAATATTGACGCGGCGCCCTACAAGGTCCTGGGTGATCCGGTAGTAGTCCCCTTTGGCGTCATAGCCAAACAGCGATAGCATAAACCCGTCTTTACCGCGGGCCGATCCGTGGCAAGTCCCCGAGTTGCACCCTGCCCGAAACAGAACCGGCATGACATCGCGCCGGAACGAAGGTGTCTCGTCTGCCCTGGCTGCTATCGGGGAAAACAATATGGCCATCGTCGAGACGACCAGGGTAACAAGCTGTCGCAAATCAAGATGCATTAAAGAGTCCACTATCTAATCAAATCGCAGAGACGCGATCATGTCAGCACTTATTTCGCCGCCGGGTCGACTCGCAAGATTCCCTTGCCCGTTCGCTGTCGAATTTCTTGTCCCGCCTGACGAACGATGATTTCGCAAGTCAATTCTTTGTATTGCCCGAGCAGTGCGTCATTCGTCGCGGAGACCTCGAACACCAGTTGCTTGTCGCCGACTTTTAGTTGCGGAGCCGGTTCGACAATTGTCACGCCCTTCGGCAGCCCCAGCAATACGGCATCGGCAGTTCCGGGGAAGGGCTTTTTGTGTTCCACATCCCAGATGATCTGTGATTTGTCTCCACGCCGCACGGCCGATGGTTTGTTCTTCAAGGAAATATAGGGTTCAGCAATTGTCAGATCGACGAAGGCTGTCGAGTTCCGTTGACGACCCGTTCCCAGATAGTATGAGCCGCCAGTCGTCGTGGCCGTCGCTGCGATTTTCCACGTGCCGGGTTGAGCCGAGGTACTCGCGAACAGTCGTAAGATTGAGGACGATTCCCCAGCAGGAATGGTGACCGTGGGCTGAGCCTGCACACCGGGCGGGCTCCAGTCAAATTGAAAATCGACTGGTTCATCAAACCCCTTGCGGCGTTTCAGATTGACTTGCATGGCCAACTCACCACTTTGTGACAAGGGGATCTGCGGCGGTACCAGTTCGATGGTGAAGGGAGCAGGCTCGGTCACGGCGAGGATATAGCGGTCAACTACCACCGTGTGCCACGCTCGGCCGCCGGAATGGCTGAGGAATGGAAAGGCCTGATGCGAGCCACTCTCGATCCGACTCGAATGGTCCGCTGGTTGAGCTTGCAGTTCAATGATCGCCGTTTGCGGTGGTGTATCGGCGGCCGCGATAAATTGCACGGGAATTGAACGCTGACCCGCCGGAACCTTCGGGGCAATCATCTGGACACCGGGCGGCAGACCCGTGGCCGTGATCTCGAGTTCGCCCTTATAACTGTTTCCCTGTGCTTCGCTGAGCAACACAGTAACCGTCCAGCGGTCCCCTTGAGGAATCGCAATGGTCGTCAGCCGCGGGCATTCGGCACTGTCGATCACCGGTGCATAGAGGTAAGTGTGGATGGCATCGCGAGTCGGTTCGACCTCAATCCGATACACGGATGTCGGATCACCTGCATTACGCATATCGGTAATGCTGAGGAGATATTCGCCGTCCTGCTTGGGCTCCCAGATCACTGATGGATCGAGCAGATCTTTCCGATGAAAAGCGGTCGAAACACCGATCAGATCGCGATCGGCGTGGTTCGCATCATCCCCTTCAATCTCCGGTTGATCCGAATTGGCCGGACGAATCGAGATGCGGGGATCAAGGGGTGTGCCAAGGGCTCGGGCGAAGACGCGAACACGATAGCGATCACCCTTCTTCACGGTCAGGCGATATGCATCGATGTCGCCGGGACTCTCAATGATGCCATTCAACGCACTCGGGATTTGTGCGACGGGCGTTTCATCCGCACTGCGGACTTCCAGCACATTGGCATAGTCTGAAATCCTCATCGGTAGGGGCGAAGGAGCATCTTCATAATAGTCATAGTTACCGGTCGAGTCGGGCAGCGGAATCGTCCGGTCGATCTCACCAGCAGGATCTCCTAACAGCTTGGCCGCCAGCGGTTGTCCTTTCGGCCCCCCCGCCGGGAACACAGCGAGCGGGCGCAGATTAGTTCCGATATGGGCAAGATAATAGGTATTGTGGCCACCCTTATAGATCCGCTGGCGGACGTCGACGAAATAGTCTCCATCCGCAGGCAGGACAACCGACACGATTGGATCTTGAACGTGCAGTGCGCTATCGTCGTTGCGGGCCAGTTCGTGTCCCTTGGCATCCAGAATGCTGACCATTAAATCGAATTCGGATTCTGCATAGTACTTCTCCGTCAGCCAGACCGACGTGATTTCCACCGAGAGATGCTCACCCTTCTTCCCGCTGATCCGATAAACATCGTGGTCGGCTTGACGGCCAGTATCCATCCGGGCTTGTACCGTTACATTGCGAGGAACCGGCATGGCCGTGGCGATGGTGTCATTACGGCCGTGGCCGGATTCCTGATCGTTGACGACTTCGAAGGGAGTGACCCAGAAAGTGCTGACCATCGTCAGTTCAGTTGCCGTGCGCAGGCGAAAGGGATGCTCACCCAATGGACAGTCGGGAGCAATGACGAACTTGCAACGCACCTGATCTTCGATCCATCCACCATGCGCCACTGATTGGCGTGGCAGCGGAGGCAATGGCGAAACTTCGATCGCTTTGATTCCAGGTCGGAAGAACGCAATCTCCTTGGGGTCTTTTAGAAAGGTCCCTTGGAGCACTACCTCAACGGTTGTCCCGCGCTGGCCGCATCTTGGAAATGTGGCCTCGATGTGATGCACTTGTGGACCGGCGATTACGGATGTGGGTAACGTGAAGAACGCCAGTGCCAGCAGGCCACACAGCATGAGGCGTTGGAGTGTTATCGGTCTCATAGTCGAGGTGCTATTTCTTATAGGTATAATGCCGCAGTGTCCGGCATTGAAAGTCGTTGTTCGCTCCGCGAACGAAACGCGCTCGAAGTAGCGAGTTGACATCGCGAGTGACCGTCGAATTCATGTCAAGCGGATACTGCAATCGCGTTTCGTTCGCGGAGCGAACAACGACTTTGGGCTTCGCCCTTCTACGCCACGATGCCTTTTACTAACTTCCCGTCCTTAACGATCTCAATCGGTCGCGTTCCGAATGCCAGCAATTCGTCGTTGGCGTCGATTCCCAACTGGTGATAGACAGTGTAGAGGAAGTCTTCCAGAGGCACCGCATCGCGAGCCGGTTCGGCTGCTGTCGCGTCGGAGGCTCCATAGATCTGACCGCGGGTAATGCCCCCGCCAGCGAGTAACATCGAATAGACCCGAGCCCAATGATCGCGGCCATTCGACTGATTGACCAGCGGCGTCCGGCCGAACTCTGTGGTCACCATCACCAAGGTGGTATCAAGCAATCCACGCTGATCAAGATCGGTGATCAATCCCGTTACTGCGTGGTCAAGGGCTGGCATCCGATCCAGGCAATCCTCTTTGATACCGACATGCGAATCCCACGCACCATACTCAACAGTGACGAACCGCACACCCGCTTCAACCAGTCGCCGAGCCAACATCAATCGCGGCCCGATCCCAGCCGGTTCGCGACGTGCCTTCAGTATGTAATCGTGGCCATACAGATCAAGCATCGATTGCGGCTCATCGGACAGTGAGAACGCCTGTTGCGACTTTTTCGAACTGAGCAGTGAATAGGCACGCCGATAGAACTCGTCCATCGTATTGACGAGATCCGGCGCCGCCTGTGATTCGCGCAGACGATTCTCGACAAGTTCTCTCGCGGCCTGACGCCGATGGAACTGTTCTGAAGAAACGTCATTCGGGACTGAGAAGTCGCGGACTTGGAATTTGCCTTGCCCACCGGGATCGGCATGCAGTTGAAATGCACCGAACTTGCTGCCCAGGTACCCTGTCCCTCCCGAATAACCCGGCAAACTGGGAATGGCAACGTACGGGGGCATATCGTGCCGCGGCCCGAACGCTTGAGAAATTACCGAACCCATCTGGGGATAGTCGATGACCGTCGTCGGTGTGTAGCCTGTAAAGAGATGGTAAGTCGCCTGTCCGTGATCGGGGATTTTGCCCACGACGGATCGAACGATGGTCAACTTGTCGGCGATCCTCGACAGTCGCGAAAAATTCTCGCTGAAGATTTCGCCAGTGTTCGTCTTGGCGATATTGAATGCACCGCGGTATTCGACCGGTGCTTCGGGCTTAGGATCCCAGGATTCTTGCTGCGCCATCCCACCCGGCAGATTCAACTGAATCACGCTGAGCGCCTTGGGCTCAGGCTTGCCCTTGGCATCGGCGAGGGCCCGCTGGCGAAACAAGTCGCCCAAAGTCAGTCCCAGTGCCCCGCAGACACCGACCTGTACCGCTTGACGGCGATTGACGAGAGATCGAAAGTCTAAGCAGCCGGACGCTGAGCGCGGTGGTTTTGACATATGCTAAATACTCGGTGGTTGTCGTGAACAAACTTGAGCAGCCCGCCACGGCAGCTTGGATATCAACGTATCGACTCACCTAACTGAAATATGATAAACGCAAATGTCAGACAAAGCGAGTTCTGAGAATTTGGACTGCGGCGATTCAGCACCGCTTTCCAATTTGTAAGAAAAGACCGGAAAATCGACTTTTCTTGAAGATTCGCCAGTCCGTGTCGCTCGTAAACCTGCAGTCAGAAAGCAGTGCTGAATCACCGCGGTCGAAATCGCGAACTGCGGACTAATTTACGATATTTCGCAACGGCAAGCCCGCCAACGCTCTCTTGCACGCGTGACTCCCCTTGATCCGCATATCATTCAAACCTTCTTCGCAATAGAAAGCCGAATGCGGGTTCAGGATCAGGCGATCATGGGCAGGATGATTCGGGTCGCGCCAGGCGATCAATAGCTCACTGGGTTCGACCGGCGGTTCGTCGACGAGAACATCCAGCCCGGCCCCCGCCAGATGGCCGCTCGCCAATGCTTCCACCACGGCCATCGGATCGACGGTGCCGCCGCGTGCCGTGTTGACTAGGAATGAGCCCTTCGGCAACAGAGCCAGCGTCTTAGCATTCACAATTTCCCGTGTCTGTTCGGTCAACGGACAATGCAGGCTGAGGACATGAGTTTGAGCAAGCAATGCTTCCAGGGTTTCCACTCGCTCGACACCCAGTGCTTTGTCATATCCGTCCGGCAAGAGAGGATCATAGAACACAACCCGCATGCCGAGTGCCTTGGCTCGCACGGCCGCCGCGGTACCAATACGACCCAGGCCGATGATTCCGAACACACGGCCGCGGAGTCTATGGATTGGTGAGGCTTGCAGGTAGGTCCAGGGATAAACTTCGCGCTGC
>JAQGHS010000548.1 GCA_028291605.1 Planctomycetaceae bacterium
ACGGCCGCGAAGGTCGGCCCGGTCTGCGTCCTCGCAACGAGATCGGGTATCACGCTTTGCGAACCGGTGACAACGTTGGCGAACACACGATCGTGTTTGGTCTGATGGGCGAGACGTTAGAGGTGACGGTTAAGGGGCATACTCGGGACAGTTACGCTTACGGGGCGCTGTCGGCGGCGAAGTTTTTGGTGTCGCAGAAGCCGGGCTTGTACGGCATGCGCGATGTATTGGGACTGTAAACTCGATGTTGCGAAGCGACGATACAAGCTCGAAGCGCAACCGAGTGCATTTTCTAGCTATTACTCAAATCGCTAACAAAATCACCACAAAACAAGTCACATGTTGGCTCTCAGTAAATCCTATTCGTGTCATCTGTGTGATTCGTGGTTCTTCCGCTTAGGACGATTTCAACCACGAATCACACAGATGACACGAATAAGAACTGAGAGATCGCGCGCAAGAGGTATTGTCAGTTGGGATTAAGAAGGAATGCACTCGCTTGCGCTTCGAGCTTGTATTGGTCAGGCTTCGCTTTCTTAAGAATTCTGCCCCAAGGCAATCCGTAACGCGGTCAAGCCGATCTCGCCAATTTGGCGAGCCGGGATGCTCCAGAACATGGCATTCGCGAGTTCGAGAGAAACGAAGCCGGTGTAGTTGATCTCACGCAGGCGGTTCACGATCAACTGCAGCGGTACGTCGCCATCGCCCGGGATGATGCGGTCGGCGTCGGTCGCGATTTCCCGCGGGCAGTCGGCCAGATCGCTGAGCTGCACATGAAACAGATTGCCCGGGTGCAGCAGACCGAGGTCTTCTGTTTTGCTTGAGCCGACGTAGAAGTGGAACGAATCGAGACACAGGCCGACGGATGGTTCCTGGATCGAATCGACGAATCCCGCGGCGGTTTGCAGATTGTTGAGGAAGGTCCCGCGCGACTGGAACTCCAGGGCCAATCGGACTCCACGTTGAGCCGCCGCCTGGCCGGCCTGTTTCAACGAGACTTGAGCTCGTTCGATATCTGTGTGCGAGAATGGGCCGAGGAAGTCGGGGGTCATGATCAGCGTGGGGATTTTCAACGCGCCGCACAGGTCGAGCCGCCGTTCGAACTGCGCCCAGCTCTCGCGGCGGGCATCACCTTGAGACAGCAATAAACCGCCGTGAAATGTTGCCGCGGCGAGTTTAAGTTCCCGTTCAGCACAGAGGTGGAGAACGTCTTCAGTCGTGTGCGTTTGCAGGTAGTCTTCCAGCTTCGTCAGCCAGAATTCGACCGCGGCGCCGGTGGCGTCCGCATAGCCTTTCAGATCCTCCTCAAACGAGGAATTGAGCGTACACAGTTGGCTGATGGCGGGTTGCATAACGGGAGACTTACTACTTCAATTCGCGAGTGTGAGAGCGATCGGCATGCACCTTGACGACGAGGTCAAGCGGTGCGAATCATACATTAGACAACGCGACAGTGGCGAGTCAGCGGTGGTTGGCGCAGGTTCTTGAACCGAAGGGCAGGCTGGGTGTCTATCCTACCGGATTGGTATCACTCGGACGTGGAGTGGGATACAACTTCGAACGGCCCCGTCAATTGGTCGCAGACAAGCAGGGAACAATCATGTCCGAAGTTGTCGTTCATTTGCGTGAGAACGGACCAATCCTGATCAAGGGCCCGATCACTCTGGTCGATCATCTGGGGAATATTTTCGATCTGCCGAGTGAGAAAGCCAACGTCGCCTTATGCCGTTGCGGTCATTCGGCGAATCGTCCTTTCTGCGATGGTTCACACAAATCACACGGCTTTTGTGCCTTGGAAACTGCTTCGCGACCTTAGAAATGCTGGACTCCTAATGCAATTACCACCTGATGCCGTGTCTGAAATTGTCGCTCAAGCAGTTCCTGATGATGAGCGTGTCTGGGTGCCGCAAGCGCCGCTGGTCTGGTTTCGTCCGTTGATGCTCAACACGATCAATGGTGGCTGGTGTAACCTGCTGCGCGTGCGGAAAGCCGGGGTGCTGAGCCGGCACCGGCATCCTGCACCTGTGCACGGTTATGTGATTAAAGGCTCGTGGCGATATCTGGAGCACAACTGGATCGCCACCGCGGGGAGCTATGTATTTGAGCCGCCTGGGGAAACTCATACGCTAGTGGTTGATGAGGGTGTTGAAGAGATGATTACCTTCTTCAACATTTCCGGGGCCATGCTGTATCTCGATGCGGCAGGAGCGGTTGTTGGGTATGAAGATGTTCACACGAAGATTGAGATGTGCCGCAAGCATTACATTGAGTGCGGTTTGGGCGCGGACTTTGTGAATCAGTTTATTCGGTGATTAACGGGTGACCCAGAAAGATGGGGCCGATTTGGACATTCCTGCAGAACTGATCGCGGCCTTTCCACCTTCCGATAAGCTGTTGTTTGATCTCGCGCGCCGTGACATCGACGACGAGATGCTGATGGACATTGCGAGAGCTGACTATGGTGCGTTCGCGGACGAGATGTTTGCTGAACTGCGTCTGATCCGTGACACAGGAGCTATCCCGGCTCCCATGTCCGGCCAGCTGGCTGAGGTTCTCTGTTTGACCCGCTGGTGCGATCCAGATCGTCCTCAACGACCACCATTTGCCGCCGGGCCAACAGGGGTACGAGGTCATCAAACGCGATTGTTTGCTTGTGCCACGTTACTGCGTGCCTTGGAAGTTCCGGAGAATCAATATCTTGACTCGTGCCCCAATAGCACTATCGCCAAGTGTCTGGCCAGCGCGAGACGACTGGGAGACGAGATCAACATCGCCGTCGCGCGCTTGTTGACTTGGAAAGCGTCGCACCTGTCCGGCGGCATCGCGCCGGTGTTGTTGGCACTGGGAATATTAACTGCTGTAACGCGTCTGAACTCGGGCCAACTGGCAGATTTACTGTTGCGAAAAGCTACCGACTGGGTCATAGAACAAGACGCGCTTTGGCCCAAGGCGTTTTGGTGGAATTCCTCTAACGACGAACCGATCGACTTTAGTATTGGGGCCGGTATGTGGCAGGAATTCGCCGCGGAGCTTAAAGGCAAGGCTGTGGAAATGAGTGTTGATGATGCTCGTACCAAACTTGAGTTGTGCGCACTTTTGATGGAGACGGGGTATTGAAGTCCGTTTGGCAAAATCCGGTGTCGGGCGTACGATTTTTCGATATTGGCCGTGGATGGTCTGTTGGCGATGGGAGGTTGAGGGCGGCCAATTTCGAAAACTCGTACGCCCGACCCCTACCCCGGGAGACTGGGCTTCGTTAGTTGGCCGGCTTTGACGATTCCGCCTTGTATTACCGCGATGAAGCGGTTGCGGTCTTCCAGGATCGAGATGTCGGTGATGACGTCTCCGTCGACGACCAGGATGTCGGCGAGCTTCCCCGCTGTCAGCGTGCCGAATTCGTTGCTGCGGCCCATGATTTCTGCGCCCGTTTGTGTTGCGCACTTGATCGTTTCGAGTGGTGTGAAGCCGACGTAGTTGACGAAGAACGTGAGTTCGCGGGCGTAGTCGCCGTGGGGGTTCCAGGCGAAGCCATAGTCGCCACCGAGGCCGATGCGGCCGCCTGCTCGGAGGATCCGGCGGGCACTTTCGGCACCGCCGTCGAGCGTTTCCTGGTGGCCGTCGATCACCCTTTGCGAGAGGCCGAATTCTGGACCGCGTTGGATACTGGCCAGTTCGAAGTAGAGCGCCGGGACGACCGGGGTGCGTCGCTCCAGCAGCAAATCGAGCGTTTCGTCGTCCATGAACGTGCCGTGTTCGATCGTGTCGTAGCCCGCGAGGAGTGCGTTCTTGATCCCTGCCGTCGCGCGGCAATGGCCGGTGACCTTCATGCCGTGATTGTGTGCGGTGGCCACGACAGCGTGCATTTCTTCATAGGTCATGCAGAGCGTGTGGTGGTCGTTGGTGTCGGGGGCGGCCGCGTCGCCAGTGGGATACGTCTTCACCCATTCGACTCCGTCCTTCACCAGTTTACGGACTGCGGCGCGGGCTTCGTCGGCACCGTTGATGAGCAGCACGAGACCTTCCATGCCTATCTTACGGTAATCAGGATTCCAATCCATCAGGCCGCCCACACCGCAAATCTCGCGGCCGCTGGTGGACATGCGGGGCCCCGGAATCAGATCCGATTCGATGCCCTTCTTCAGCCAGACATCAATGTTGAACAGGCTGCCCCCACTGCGGGCCGACGTGTAGCCGCACTCGAGGGCCAGCTTGGTATTCACGCAGGCCAGCAACGTGACGTATTCGACCGGATACTTGATATCCAGATCTTCCAGCGCCGCGACATCGAAATAGGTGGGATGAAAATGGGCCTCAACCAGTCCCGGCATGATCGTCCCGCCGCGGGCGTCGATGACTGTCGCATTGGAAACGGCCGGTGCCGCGGCCGCGGGGCCGGCGTAGGTGATTCGTCCGTCCGTGGCGATTACGACCCCCTCGCGAACCGCCGGGGCTCCAGTTCCGTCTACCAGCTGTCCGTTTCGGATGACAGTCGTACCGTGCGCAAGTTTCATGGAGCGTCTCGTCGGAATTCGCGGCATTATTGAGGACTGTAAAGATGATGTGATTCTACCCCACTTCTGGTCTCCATCGCGACTCACCGCGGACTGGGGGAGTTCTTGCCGTAGCCACGCTCGTCAGAACATAGGCTTTCAGGTACGAATCTCCCACGCTCTGGCGAGCGTGGCTACGCAGATTGCACCTTGCCAACTGTCGTGCGATCGCGGCCGATACGCTTTGCCGTAAATCTCGGCCTTGTGCCTTAATGTCTTGCCGCGTCGTCACTTCGAATATAATTCTGTGCGGTGCGAGGTCCTCAATCAGTTGAATCCGTTCGCGTACCGTCAAATTTGAAGGTACAATTTTTTTCCAGGCTCGGCGTTCATTGGAATCGCTGGAGCCGCATTCAAAGGTCAGTGGTTACCACACATGTCGGAGACAAACCTAGCGTTCGACGATCCCGAACAGATCATGCAGTTGTTCGGGCCGCGTGACCATAACTTGCGTCGCATTCGTGATACCGTCGGCGGCGAGATTTTCTTGCGTGGCGACCAGATTACCTTTCGCGGAACCGACGAGCAGACTCGGCGCGGCATGGAAGTCTTTCAAAGCCTCAAGGAACGCCTGACCGAGCGTGGTAATGTCCATGAGGACGATATCGATCGCGCCCTCAATGGCAGTTATCGTCCGACGGCCAGTCCAGAACAGTCGACGATCGATCTGTTTGAGAAGGCGCGAAAAGTCATTCCGCGCACGGTCGGCCAGGCGGCGTATGTGCAACTGGCTAAAGAGAACGAGCTGGTGTTCTGCATTGGTCCCGCGGGGTGCGGCAAGACGTACCTGGCCGTGGCGATGGCCGTTCATGCCTTGCGGCTGGAGCAGGTCAAGAAGATTGTGCTGGTGCGACCGGCGGTCGAAGCGGGAGAGAAGTTGGGTTTCCTACCGGGCGACTTGCTGGCCAAGGTCAATCCCTTCCTGCGGCCATTGCTGGATGCCTTGCATGACATGCTCGACCACGAGCAGATCACGCGGTACATGGAGCGTGATGTGATCGAAATCGTGCCGCTCGCTTTCATGCGCGGGCGCACGCTGAACAATACATTTATCATCCTGGATGAAGGGCAGAACACGACCATCACGCAAATGAAGATGTTTCTGACGCGGATGGGACAAGGGTCGCGAATCGTGGCGACGGGCGATATCACGCAGATTGATTTGCCGCCTCAAGTTCAGAGCGGTCTGACTGATGCCGTCGAGCGCCTGTCGAATATCAAGGGGGTGGCGACCGTGCGTCTGACCGTCAAGGATATTGTGCGCCATCGGTTGGTGAAAGAGATTGTGAAGGCGTATGAGCCGCTTGAGCAACCGGCCAGGGTGGCCCGCAAACGGGACCGATTCGAAGGCGAGTGATTCTGAAGAGTGTCAGAACGACTTTGATAAAGTGTGACAACCGACTGTCCGCATGGTACAAGTATTCGTGATCGCGAGTTGAACGTCCCGAAACAGAGAGCACTGAGATGAGAGACACCAGACCCACTTAGACCTGCCAACCCTGTGCAGACAGGGATCGTCATTGGTGTGCTCGGTTTCAGTAGAACTCTTCCTCCGAGGAACTGGCTCGGTCTCCCCCGCGAGGCTGTAGCAGTTGAAATATGTCATATCACGGTCATCGAAGAACCACGCGAACTCTGGCTTTGCGGCCAGCCGCCAATCCCATTTGGGCCCTGTGGGCCCTGCTGAGAGATCGACACGTCGCTCTCCGTTTGTTGTTGTGTGCGCTGGCGCTCGTGGGAATGCTGGTTTCCGTGCATGCTTCGCGAATGCCGTTTGGTTATCGCCTGGGGCAGCGTCCGGCACATGGGATTGCGTCACGGCTCGACTTTGAGCGTCCGAATCTCGTTGCGACGGAGCGCGCTCGCGATGATGCGGCTGCCAAGGTGGCTCGCATCTTTCGGCACGATCCGAATCCGCTCGAAAAACTGCCCGATCGTTTGTCGGGCATGTTGAAACAGATCGCTGCGGTGAAGCAGCCGGATCAAATTCCAGTCGAACTGCTGACGTCATTTGGATTGACCGATGCTGCCGGGACCACGAAGCGAACCACGCCTCGCAATGGAGCTCCGACGGCGAAGCAGCGCCGCGATCAACTGTCTAAGGTGCTTCGCGATCCGACGCATCTGGCGGAAATCGAAAAGGAATTTCGCGAGTTTCTAAAACCACTGCAGCGGACCGGCGTGTTGCTGTCATTATCGATTCCCAACGTGAACCCCTCGGACTTGGGGACATTGCGGATCCGGAACCCGAATGGGCGTTTGACCGTCGCCTTGCTGGCTGAAGTGCAGTTAGCGCAGCTCCTGGCGAATGATGGCATGCTGGGTGAGACATGGTCGCGCTATCCCGCGTTGGATGATATTCGTCCGATGCTGGAAGCGTGGATGACAGCCAACGTTCCGGAGACGCTGACCTATGACGATCCGGCAACTCAGAATGCCCGTGAAGTGGCGCGGCAAGGCACGGCGGAAATCAAGAACGCCTATAAGAAAGGGAACCTGCTGGTGAACCCGGGCGTGGTGATCGATCAGGATCATCTGGGTTTGCTGGAAGCGGAGTACGAATCGTTCGAAAGCGGGATCACCATTTGGGAACGGTGGTTGCGATTTGCCGTCGTCGCGGTCGTGATCTTGCTGCTCGGAGTGTTGAATGGTTTTTATCTCGTGCGAAACGAACCGACGCTGGTACGCAGCGCCAGCCGGCTGAGCGTCTATCTTTCTGTGTTGGTGGTTGCGGTGGCCTTGGGGCGCGCTTTGTCGTTTGATCCGTGGCGGGCGGAAGTCATTCCACTCACCGCGACAGTCATGATATTTGCGATCGCTTACAATCAGTCTCTGGCCACTCTGACTGGCTTTTCGCTGAGTCTGATTTTGTCATTTGCGACGGGTGCTGACTTGGGTCACTTCGTGGTATTGATGAGTGCCGCGACGTTGACGGTGATTCCGCTGACGCAGGTTTCGTCGCGTTCAACGCTGATCAACGTGGGACTCTCTTCGGCGATGGCCTACTTTGTCGTCTCGTGGGGCGTGGCCATCATTGAGAACCAGTCGTTGACGGCCTTGTTCGACAATACCGATCTGCTGATGGAAAGCCTGCGTGGGGCCGCGTGGTGCATGGCCTCCGGGTTCCTCGTTGCGGGAAGCTTGCCGTTCATTGAAGGGTTGTTTGGAGTCGTCACGAACATCAGCTTGCTGGAACTGGGCGACGTCTCACACCCGTTGCTGGCGGAACTCGTGCGGCGTGCTCCGGGAACTTATAACCACTCGATCACGGTCGCGTCGATCGCCGAGACCGCTGCGGACAGTATTGGGGCGAACGGGCTGCTGGTGAAGATCGGCGCCTACTTCCATGACATCGGTAAGATGGTCAAGCCGCATTATTTCATTGAAAACATGGTCATCGGAGAACCCAGCCGGCATAGTCAACTGGCTCCGGCGATGAGTACGCTGATCATCATCGGCCACGTCAAGGACGGTGTCGATCTGGCCGAGCAGCACGGGTTGCCGCGTCCGGTGATTGACTTCATTGAGCAACATCATGGAACCACGCTGGTCGAGTATTTTTATCACGCGGCGACCAAGCAGGCGGGCGAACATCCAGATCAAGGTTACGAAGTGCTGGAATCTGCCTTTCGCTACCCTGGACCCAAACCGCAGACACGCGAATTAGCCGTGATGATGTTGTCAGACGCCGTCGAGAGCGCCAGCCGCACGCTGAGCGAACCAACGCCGAAGCGCATCGAAACGCTAGTCAATGAGATCGCACGCAAGCGGTTGCTCGATGGGCAGTTCGAAGAATGCGGTTTAACGCTGACCGAACTCAATCTGATTCAGGATTCGCTGATCAAATCGTTGAATGCCATCTACCATGGTCGGATCAAATATCCGGAACAGCGGTCGGCATAGAGGTTTTTCCGTGGCCGACGCTGCCAGCGTCGGTGATGTTCTCAGTAACGATAGAATGCCGACGCTAGCAGCGTCGGCCACGGAGTCACCATGCAGCCGGAAGAGCTACAGTCTCTGCTGAAGCAATCGCTGGAAGATTTGATCCTGTCGCGCGGCGAGCGGCAAGCGTTGCGGCAGGTGTTTGAGGAGATCGCGCCGGCACCAAATCAGATCTCTCAGATCCGGCACATGATCTTCGAAACGGCTCGTGCCAAGGTCGAACAGCGGGACGCGGGGCTGGTACTCGACTGGCTGGAAGAGCTGATGAAGCTGCTCCAGGCACAGGGGGCCGCGGAGATCGAGATCCTGTCTCCAGAGTCGCACTTTTCACCGAGCGAAGATTGTCCACAGCGGATTATGCAGTTGGTGCATGCAGCGCGAACCGATCTGGATATCTGCGTCTTCACGATCACAGACGACCGATTGGCTGAAGCGATTCTCGACGCGCATCACCGCAAGGTGGCCATCAGGATCATCACCGACAATGAAAAGGCGTTTGACCCAGGCTCGGATGTCGAACGTTTGCAAGGTGCAGGGATCCAGTTAAAGGTGGATCACACGCCGTTTCACATGCATCACAAGTTCGCTCTGTTTGATCGCCAATTGTTGCTGACCGGCAGTTACAACTGGACTCGCGGAGCGGCCCGCGACAACCTGGAGAATTTTATTGTCACGTGTGAACGCCGATTGGTTGAGCCGTTTCAGGATGTGTTCGAACGCTTATGGCGCGAGTTGTAGGCGCCCTCGGCCCAATTGGCTTGTAAACCAAGAATTCTTACAAATTCTTCTACAGATAAATCACTGCTTAGCCAGATGCTCGGTGAGCAGGCGATAGAACTCAGTTAACGATTGGACGATGACGCGGGTCTCGGCGCAGACTCCCATGAAGTTGGTGTCGCCATTCCAGCGCGGCACCACGTGCCAGTGGACGTGGCCCGGCAGGCCGGCTCCGGCAATATGGCCCAGGTTCACGCCGATATTGAAGCCCTCAGGCTTGATAATCGCCTGTAGCGATTCGGTCATCAAAACCAACTGCTGTTGAATCTCCAGCAACTCGGCATCGTTCAGTTCAGATAAGGATGCCTTATGAGCCAGCGGTGCGATGAGGAGATGGCCGTTGTTGTAGGGGTACAGATTCAGCAGAACCACCGAATGGGGATTGCGCCGCACGACGAAATTCGTAGCATCGGCCGATTCATTCAGGTACCGGCAGATGAAACAGCCCTGGGGCGTGGTTTTCTTGTCGGCGGTGACATAGGCCGATCGCCAAGGAGCCCAAAGCTGGTCGTGCGTCATGGTGGTCTCTGGTCGGGGAC
>JAQGHS010000569.1 GCA_028291605.1 Planctomycetaceae bacterium
CATTTGCATTGAATGACGATGCATCGCCGTTCCGGGGAACGCCATGACGATTTACACGCCCCCTACCTATTTGCCCAGAAACCACGACTTTGCTAATGGATCGGTCTTAAAAAAGTCCAGCAACAGGTGCGCGACTTTTTCTTGACCGGCCCGCGAGGGGTGGGTTCCGTCATCAGCGAGATCCGTTCGTTTCCAGACCAAGTCGTCACCCTGTCGCGGCTGGACTCCATCCGCCCACAAGTAGGGTCCCCAGAGCAACAGCGGCGCCTTCACGGCACCATGCTCCGCGTTGAAGTTCAACTCGGCCTCGCCTTTGATTTGATCCTGAATCAACCAGCGAACGGGAAACGCGGATTCGTATGCGTACGGTTCAGGATTGAGATTGCCGACCGCATATCCCCCATAAATACGGCTCGCGAGGTACACGATCCTCAGGTTTGGGAACCGTGACTTGGCATTTTGGATAACCGCCAGCGTATCGCGTTGCAGCTTCTTCCCGTGTTCTTGCAGATTGCCGCGCGGACCTTTGTTGGCCAGCTTGATCCACGCCACCTGCACCTGTTCCGGAGAGACGTTGGCGTTGGCAATGCGTCGATCGGCGACGGTCCAGGGTTCGGCTCGGGGACTCACCCATTCGGCCATGGCCTGCCCCCCTTGGGCGCAATCCACAATTGTTAATTGCGATGATTTATCGGGTTCAGCATCCGCAATCCGCTTGAATGTTGAAAACTCCTGAGTCGCGTTCGACATGCTGATGGAAATCAACACGATCCGCCCGTTGTCGGACGGTTTTCCGTTGGCATCCAGGGGCCGAATCTGATCGAGCATCGCCAAGGCCGCCTGCCGATGTTTTTCGGGTGGAACATTTTCCCCGCCGCCGTACAGCCCACCGTCCTGTCCCTGGTAGCGATCCTTGGCGGTCATGTCTGATAGTGGGACGAGTCCGGTCTTGTCCCGGGGCACGGGAGCCGGGCCGCCACCTTGCTGTTTCCGCCGCGCCTCCATCGCACGTCTCAGATAAGCATCCTCGCTGGCGGAGAGCTCCTCGCCACTCTGTCGTTTTCGAAATAGTTCACGAGCCCGATCAAAATCAATGGGGTCGCTGGCTGCATCCTTCGCCGCTGGCTTTTCACGCGTTTTCGATGCTGTATCCTGCCCGAACACCAGGGTGGTGGCGACAAACAAGCTGGTCAATCCAAGAAAAACGACCCGTAACATAGTGCAGCTACCTCTTGATTCGAGCGATCCGCAGGCAGAAAAACGCCGGTAATAACGGACTGGTATGTAACCATTCAACCCGGACCAGGCCGTTTGGTATCGCGGATTGACAGCGATTGTCGCCACGCTCGCCAGAACGTGGGGTGAAACACCAATCATCCCCCAATCACTCACGCTCTGGCGAGCGTGGCGACGATTGACCGAAATACCCGGCGCACCGGACATCCCTGTTGCCGCTGGCTCAGATATCCCGATACAATAACTTGGTTCAAGTGCTCATTGTCCAAGTTCTATGCGATTGTGAGATTTTGCGATGCGACGTGGCTTATTGCTGGTCGGTCTGTGTGGCATGCTCTGGGCGAGTGCTGGCCCCGTCGCCGCAAAAAACAACGATCCCAAGATCAAACAGTCGGTAACGCGGGCTCTCGACTGGCTGGCCGCCGAGCAAAAGCCCCAAGGCTTCTGGGAGGCTCAGGGTAGTCAATACCGCGTGGCGATGACGGCGTTGGCGGGGAATGCCTTGCTCTGCGGGGGTTCGACCACGACGCGGGGCAAGTATGCCAAACACATCCGTAATGCCGTCAGCTATCTGCTCGAAATGAGCCATCCGAATGGTCTCATTGGCTTTGAGAACGACTATCACTACACCTACGGGCACGGCTTTTCGATGCTCTTCCTCTCGCAAGTGTTCGGAGAAGAAGAGGATGCCGCGCGTCGTGAAGAGTTGCGGGTGAAGCTCACCAAAGCAGTCGAATTCTGTGCCAGCGCCCAAACGACCGCCGGTGGTTGGGGCTATGTGTCGGCGAAGGATGGCAATGATTTCGACGAGGGTTCGACCTGTGTGACCCAGGTGCAAGGCCTGCGAGCCTGCCGTAATGCAGGCATCCCGGTCTCGAAAGAGATCATCGACCGGGCGGTATCCTATATCAAGAAATGCACGACTCCCGAGGGAGGCGTGCAATACAGTATCAAGGGTGGGGGAGCTCGCCCGCCGATTACCGCGGCGGCCGTCGCCTGCATGTTCAATTCGGGCGACTACGACTCGGAATATGTCAAAAAACTGATGAACTATTGCCGCCAGAATTTGAGCGCGACCGGCGACAATGGCCGCTCGTTCGGGCATTGGCATTACGCTCATTATTACTATGCCCAAGCCCTGTTTCGCGTGGGCGGGGCCGAATGGGACAAGTATTACGTCCAGATCAGCGACGGACTGATGCGCCAGCAGACTCCGACCGGAAGCTGGAAAGAAGGGCACGTCGGGCCAGTCTATGTGACGGCCATCAATGCCACCATCCTGCAGCTCGAAAATGGCTACCTGCCCATTTATCAACGGTAGCTTGATAAGGGGGCGGGCCACGACCTTCCTACGCACGTCGATCTAAAGGCCTCTATGTCCCGCCTGGCTGGAATTGGTGGAATTGTCCTCTGCGGCGGCAAGAGTTCGCGCATGGGACAGCCGAAGGCTTGGTTGCCGTTTGGAAACGAAGTGTTACTGCAGCGTGTCGTCCGTTTACTGAGCGAGGTCGTCTCACCGATCGTCGTCGTGGCGGCCCCCGATCAAGAACTGCCCCCACTGCCCCCGGAAATCCTGGTGTCTCGAGACGAGCGCGAAGCCCAAGGCCCCGTTGGCGGTCTGGCGGCCGGTTTTGCGGCCTTGCGAGGTCAAGTCACGGCCGCATATGTCTCGGCCTGCGACGTGCCGTTGTTGAAGCCGGAAGTTGTCCGTTACATTGCCGAGCAACTCGGCGATGCGGATATCGCGATCCCGGTGGATGGCAAGTTTCCGCATCCGCTGGCGGCCGTTTATCGCCTCAGTCTGGAGGCACGCCTCAAGGAGCTACTGGACGCCGGCCGATTGCGTCCGGTGTTCTTGTGGGAGGGCGCGACGGTCAATCAGATCCCGATCGAAACGCTGCGAGACATCGATCCGGGGCTGGATTCGTTCCGCAATGCGAATACGCCAGAAGAGTTCGAGGCAATCCGGGTGCGGGCGGGAATATAGCCCGACTCTGGATCGTCAGGCGACAGCGAAGTCGGGAACTCGTGCCAGCACCCGCGGCCTGCTGTTTCGGCAGCCGCCAGAACGGCAGCGAAGTTATCGCTCTAGGATGGGCTGATTCACACAGATAAGCATGTGTCGTTGCCATCTCAAGGCACTCATCAGATGGAAAACTTCATCGTTCTTCGTCATTCATCATTCTCCGCAGATCGTGCCTGCCCCCTGCGGTCAGCACTTTGTCGGAAAACGCAGCGACAATGTACCGTGATAGACGCTCGAAGTTCCGCTGGCTCGGTTGCGCTGCGGTAAGCTTTCTGTGAGTGAAGTCGGAATGAGAGTCTTGGTGCTGCGACGTCAACGGCGGGAAATCGTCATTGTGGTCCCTGGGATGGCGAGGCTCCCGCCGAGCCTTAAGCGACCACAGGGCGGCGGCCACCGGAGGCACCGCTGTTATTGAAATGCCTCCGGCGAACGCCGAGCTAAAGCTCGTCTTAGGCTCGGCGGAAGCCTCGCCCTCCCATCAGCCTAAGCCTGCAATTGGGCGTCGTTGTTAAGTGCAAACGCTCTAGATCCAACACGATCTGCAAGAAAATAACAATGAAGTAAAATGTTCGTCTTGCTTGCCGCTAGACTCGGTCCGAATGATAGATAATAGATTTCGAATGTGTTCACTTCTCGCGACAGGTGCGGCCTATTTGATACGTTTTACCCGAACCAAATAACGCTTGAATGCGTCATAACCCTGAACAATCCAAATTGCAATTATTTCAGACAGCGGTCCGCGAATTGCACTAATTGCTAGTCAACTGCTAAGAACCTGCCAACGACTCACGCAGAACGATCGATTTGACTCACGCTTAGATGTCGCCATAGACGTAATTTGAAATAGTTGGTAACAACCGCGACGCGTGATAAAAATACGCCCTCGCAATTCTTGGAACATGCGTTCCAAGCTGAGCTAGGGAAATGGATTTTTTCAAGCTGGCGAAACAAGGACTGTCGACCCATTTAGAACATGGCACGGGGTTCGATATCATGGTCAAAAACCTGCGAGTTCGACGCGATAAGTTGCTGCATGCGGCTGAAGGCTATTTGATGCTGGAGATGCCGCAGCATGCCTTGGAATGTTTAGACGCGATTATTGACCCCGAGCGGGCACAGTTCGCTTCTAACTATCTGCGTGGAATGGTTTTGCGACAGATGGGCGACCATCAGTCTGCTCTTGATGCATTCGATGTTGCTTTGGAAGAGCAGCCTGAGAACCTGTCGCTGCTGCTGGCCATGGCCTGGTGCTACAAGCGAACTGACCGGCTGGAGCGGGCCATCACCGCGATGGAACAAGCCTACGCCGCCGACCCAACTGAACCTGTTGTCCTCTATAATCTTGCATGTTATTGGGCACTGGCCGGAAACAAGGCACAGGCCCTCTCCTGGTTAGGCCGCGCATTACGCATGAACTGCGATTTGAAGCGTCTAATCTCTGACGAACAAGATTTCGACCGCCTCCGACAGGATCCCGACTTTGAATTGCTGGTCGGGCTCGCTGGTGCCGGCGATACACCGACCGCAGCCTAGTTGAGTCTTGGTGCGGCGAAGTCGGTCACACAAAACAACTGAAACGCGAATGCTGAACCTCTTAAGTTGGCATTCGCGTTTTTTATTTTCATAGGACAGTTGTTCGAACACATCAAAAACGGCGAATAACGAGCGTATACGCACAGTGCCGCTCACTTGCCACATCGTTAATCAACTAGTTGCCCGCAGATCAGGCAGTTGGTTGGGCAGAATCCAGTTGGCGTGTGCTATCGCCTGATTGTCGTCCAATTGTCCCGATGCGCAAAAGATTCCACATGGGGAATCCGTGCCTGATTCAAAGTGCTCATGCGATTGCCTGTAATCGGTAGTCAGACCGCGATGACTGTCAGCCCGGGAAATTGCCTGGTACGCAAGAGGCCAAAAACTTTTCGAAACTGACAGAATTCAGTCCACCGGCAGTTCAGCGATCAGTGAGTCGCATCCGTTTTGTGTAGCGGAATCTCGTAAGAGTTCCGCCATAGTCTCCAGACTTCAGGGACAACATAACGCCCTCCCTAAAACAGTTCAGGCCGGGCGAGATGTTGCCATCTCGCCCGGCCTGATTTATTTCCACAGCACGTTCAGTCATGCTGTCATTTCATGAGCCATCTCAACTTCGACTATTCCGGCAGATCAACGGGCTCGGGCACCAGACCGGGAGCCGTTTCGGTCTTTACGACAGGATGGTCCGGCTTCTGAGTGATCCGGGTCTGGCGTTGCTCGAGGATCGTCCGGGCCGCGTCACGCAGATCGCCGTCGTTCAAGCGGCGAATGTTGCCCAGTTGCGTCATCGGCTCGAGGGCTCGTGTCACCCGGGTGATGGTCGTTTCCAGCAGGACGATTTCCATCAGGCTTTGACGGAGCTGGCCCAGCGAGGCAATCCGGCTCTCGAACTCTTCGCTGAAATCAGCGAGGATCTCGAGCGTCTGGATCGCTTCCGCAATGTCTCCGGTCTGGCCGATGACTTTGTCCTTCATGGCGATCAGGCTGGTGAGATTGGTGGCTGCACTATTCATCATTTCCACCGGCACCAGCAACTTGTCCCGCAGTGC
This sequence comes from Planctomycetaceae bacterium, assembly GCA_028291605.1. Classification (GTDB taxonomy): domain Bacteria; phylum Planctomycetota; class Planctomycetia; order Planctomycetales; family Planctomycetaceae; genus JAKFVC01. The sequence goes on from JAQGHS010000569.1 coordinate 5,848, forward strand.
CAACAATTCGTCGGCTCGAGCGCGGGCCTGCGTGGTCGTTTCACCCTGGCCCACAACCTGGTCTTTCAGAGCCAGCAATTCTCCCATCGCCTTGCCCGCTTGAGCCACGTCCGACGTGTAGTCGATGACGCGAGCTTTGAGGTCGATCAACCCTTGCAGGCTGGTCTGTGACGCGGCGATCGAATCAAACTGAGTGAAAGCCTGATCCTTCAACGCGATCAGCTCTTTCAAGCTGCTCTGGGCGGTAGGAATGTCTCCCGCTTGAGCCCGCGTCTGATCCTTCAGTGCAATCAGCTCCTTCAATGTCGTCTGAGCCAGCGGCAGTTCGGGCGACTGCGATTGGGCCAGATCCTTGACGGCCACCAGTTGCTGCAGGGACTCCTGAGCTGACAGGTTGGAATCCTTCTGAGCAATCAGCTTCTCATGCGTAGTGACGATCTTATCCAGCATTTCGGACGCCGGAGCGACATCGTTCTGCTGGGCCAACACGGTGTTCTGCAAGGCCACCAAACCCTCGAGCGATTGCGAAGCGGCCAAGGTGTGGCCCGATTCGGTCATGAATTCCTGGCGAAATTCACGCATCTCTTTCAAGGCCGAGTTCGCATCAGCCACTTGCTGCCGTTGAGCCTTCAAACTGTTGAGCAGATTGCTGGTCTGCCAGACTTCATTGCGGACTCCGACGAGGTCCTGCATGCCGTCTTCAACAGTGGCCAATTCGCTTTCCAACTTGGCAATCCGAGTCGTCAACGGCCGCGTGACGAACAGGTTCATACCCAAAAATCCAACGGCGAGGCCGACTCCCAACAAACCCCACTTCGTCCGCGGGTTTTCGGTTGAACGAGGTAAAGGAGTTCCGTCGAATCCCAGTTCTCGATCATTCATGGCGTTCAAGATAATTCCTCCAACAAAACTGCATAGGGGGATAAAGTGATCAGCAGAGAGGGTACCCCGACATTGGAGTCACTCTCTGGTTGCATGACCGCCTGAGGCGATCGGTCCGGGCTGGTTGAGCTTCCAGCCATGTTGAATATTCTTTGCGTGGTATCTACAGAGCTCGCGAAGCCCGCGATCGGAATTTGAGTTCTGTGTTACCTAGAATCGCCATTTTCCCTCCGACTTTTCCGTGAAGCTGGCTGATTTCCGCGGTATCTGGAGAATCACCGCAAGACATTCCGGTCGTACGGTTCGTAAGTGGTGCACATGGGTTTTCTGCGGAAATTCAGCGACATTCATCTAGTTTTTTCGTCACCCACGGGAAACGCGCGCTTGCGGTCGTCCCTTCTGCCCTTTCCGTCCTATATGTCTCTTTGGATACCAAGGGACGGCAAGGACATAGGTTGTGGTCCTTGCCTATCGCGAACGGCAGTACCTGCCGGACGATGGCCGAAAGTTCGCGATTTTTTTTCGAAGGAGCCGCAGAAATTGCCGCTCGTAGTCGGACGAAAAGGGATCCAGTTTTGCCCTAAGTCCTGCGATCATCACGAACTCCGGCAGTGACGCCCTGAAACTTGAGAGAAAGTCAGGCGGGATTGACCGAATTTTTAAATTCCGATACACCTCTCCGCACGCGACGACAGCCGAACCAATCGTCCCAACAGTCAATCGGGACACGGCCAGCACATCCCATCCTCCGGCCTGCGTCGCATCCCCTCATCTCACCTCAAAAAAACTCCCATCTCACCACTTTCGACAGGAATGGTTCCATGTCACATTTGACACTGAAAAGACTTGCCATATTGGGGGCATTGAGCCTGGGAGGCATGACCCAGACCGCTTCCGCCCAATGGATGCCGTTCGGCGGTGCGTTTCGCGGCGGCTGCAGCACCTGCGAAATGCCTCAGATTCCCGCCACCGTTTGCGGTCCCACTTGCGGCGTCGCCTGTGCACCGCCCCCGGTCGTTTGTGCTCCACCTCCGCCACGGTACGTGATGCAGCCTTTCACCGAAACGCGGCGAATCGAACAAGTCGTGCAACGCCCGGTTTGCGAAACGCGGCAAGTTCCGGTGCAGGAGGTCGCATACCGCCAAGAAATCGAAACACGCACCGCACAGGTCCCCACCGTCAGCTACCAGACGGTGTGTGAAACGCAAACCCGCCAACGTGACTGTGGCCGCTGGGTCACCAGTTACCGCTGCCGTCCGCAAGTCGCACCCTGTGCCTACGACAGCCGGCCCGGCCTGCTGGGTGCGATGAACCGTTCGTTCTATTCGGCTCGGATGGCGATGACGCCCGCTGTCGTGGCAGAACGAACCTATGTTCCGAACGTCATCACCGAACAAATTCCAGTCACCCGCCAAGTGGCCATTCCTGGCGTGCGGCAAGTGACGTATCAAGTGCCCCGCACGGTCGCCTTCACGACCCAACGGATGGTCTCTGTGCAAAGTACCCGCTACGTGGCCGAACGGATTCCGCAACAAATTCAAGTCACAACGATGCGACCGGTTCTGGTCGACGGTACGACCGGCCTGGCTATCAACCCCGGTGCTCCGGGAATTGGTACGGCAGTTCTGCCGGGTTATCCCACGTATGGCACAGCCTACGGATACCCGTATGGCTCACCCTATGGCACCGCCGCGGTTCCTGACCCGAATTTCGGCCCGACCCGGACTGCCGCTCGACCCGATGCTGCAACTCCCCCGACTCCGATTCCTCCTCGTGGCGCAACTGGGCCTCGCAATGCTCCGCCCATGGACGGAGGCGGGTCCCCCGCGGCCGCACCGGTACCAGTCGTTCCCACTCCTCCCGCGGCCCACGTTGTTCCGCCGCGTGATCCGGACGAAACAGACGAAGCTGTCGAAGAAGTCGCCCAAGCGAGCCGCCCCGTTCAACACACCGCTGGCTACCGCCCGGCTCCGCAAGTCGAAACGGTGTCGAGCCTGCCGTCGATCGTCCGAGTTTCCCAGTGGAGCGGTTTCCGCAACGCAGCTCCCCGGACTGCCGAAAGCCCGGTGGTGGCGAGCAGCAAGAAGTAAGTCGTCTCGACTATCGCTCAGATAAACGCAGCCCGTCCGAGGATTTCCAGATAAATCTTCGGACGGGCTGTTGCGTTTTCCGCAGGATAGGCATCCTGCCGGTCATTCATATGAGAGTGACAGGCAGGATGCCTATCCTACGGTCCCCGCTTGACGCTTCGTCTGTGCGGGTGGACAATCAATCTTCTTGAATTTCTCGGCTCAAGATGGTTTTGCAAGGCGGTGTCATGTTCGAAACGCAAGTCTGTTGTCCAGTCCCCGCAACTCGCTCGGCCTTGCCGCGGATGTGGTGGATCCGTCTGGGCTGCCTGGCCTGGCTGCTGTCGGCTGTGGGCTGCTTTGAAAAGACCTATGCCGACCGCATGGCCGTCACGGTGAAGCTCTATGAGCACATCGACTTGCTCAACCGCAATCTGAATCCGGATTGGGCTGATGGTGGATTCAAGTTGCGCACTCCGCTGGGCTTTAAATTCATTCCGAAACCCGTCCCGCCCCCCCGCGATCCCAAGGATCCTGTTCCCGCTCCCGGCACCGAGGAGCCCCTGGATGATCCCCGCCAGCCCGGCTATCTGGGGATCAAGTTGCCCGGAATGGTTGCTGCGTGGTCCAAAAACGTGTCGGTCGACGAACCACAAACGACGACGACACGAAAAGCTTACATCTATTTGCTGAGCAACGTAGCGCTGTTTGCGGTCTCGCCTGAAGAACCTGGACGCATCGACCCGCTCAAATTCCAGGAGCACACGGTCAATCTGCTGGCCGGCGATCTGGGAGTGCAATTCAAGGAAGAAGACTGGCGCCGCGAGGATTTCCCGGTCGACTTCAAGCTCGTCCCAAAGGTCACCTACGATCGGATGGACTTCGTGCCGCCGGAACGCATGTTCGAAGAGACGAAGATGACTTTCAAGCTCTTCATCACCAGCCAGAAGGACACGCAGGCCATCTTGCTCATCGTTTATCCAGATTTAACAAGCTCCTCTGAGAGACTCAGCGAGCGGATTCCGCTGTGCCTGGAAACCCTGCAGATTCCGGACAATGCGGCCGCGGCCTCCACGGGAGCACCTGCAGCAGGGGGTGGCGGCGGTAATGCACCAGCGTTTTAGTCACTAGCCGCTGGGCGCTGGCCCGCAACACAATCTCTAGTCGGAGCATCCCCCTACGTGAGTTCTCCAACCCTCCCCGCCGCCGGCGTTACGGAACCGAACACCCCTGCCGAGCATCAATTGCTGCGAGCCCTCGGTCCGGGAGTCGCCATTGCGATCGTGGTCGGCAACGTCATCGGTGCGGGGATTTTTGCGAAGCCCAGTCGCATTGCCGCGGATTGTGGATCGTTTCCCCTGATCATCACCGGTTGGGTGTTGGGTGGCATCATCTGTCTGTTTGGAGCGTTGTGTTTCGCCGAGTTAGCGGCCATGTTGCCTCGGGCCGGCGGGATGTACGTTTTCCTGCGTGAAGCCTACGGCCGGCCGGTCGGCTTCCTCTTCGGTTTCAACGAATACATCTTCGGACGGACGGCGACCAACGGAGCTCTCGCGGTCTTCTTCGCCAGTTTGAGTTGCGGGCTGTTTCTGCCCTCCAACTTGGCCGGTAATCCGTGGATCCTGGCGGTTGTCGCCTGCCTCACGATTTCACTGCTGACGTCGATCAATATCGTCGGAGTCGTCTGGGGCGGGCACGTCCAAAGCCTCACGACAATTGTGAAAGTCGGCTTCCTGGCACTGATTGCACTGTTGCCGTTTCTGTTCCTGGGTCTCGATTCACACATCGTGCAGTGGTCCAACTATTTGACGACGGTCGAGCCCCAAAAGAAGATCCTGACAGAACAGTTTGCGGCCATTCTGCTGTCGGTGATGTGGGCCTATAACGGCTGGCATGACATCGCACCAGTCGCCGAAGAAGTGCGTGATCCGCAACGTAATATTCCGTTGGCGTTAATCGGTGGTACGTTGCTGCTGATGCTGTTGTATGTGTCAGTCAATGTGGCCTACCACGGCGTCTTATCCATGTCGCAGATAGCGGGGGCTCCGTTCAAGACGGCACAGCTGACGATTCAGAGGACGTTGCAGCCATTCGGTGAGACGTGGGCTCAGTGGGGCTCGCAAGGAATCACTGCGGTGACCCTGTGCAGTGTCTTCGGAGCCCTGAACTGCAACCTGATGATGGGTCCCCGCGTGGCGTTTGCGATGGCCCGTGATCGGATCTTCTGGCGGCCGCTGGCCCACGTTCACCCGAAGTTCCGCACTCCCGCGGTGTCGCTGCTCACGCAAGCGACGATGTCCTGCACCCTGATTCTGACGGGAACTTATCTCGTCCTGAACGTCGATAGTCTGAAAGGCGAGGACCTGTTTGAACTGCTGACCGATTTCGTGGTCTACTCGGCGAATATCTTCTACGCCTTGTGTGTGCTGGGAGTTTACGTACTACGAGTCCGGCACCCGGAATGGGTCCGTCCCTATCGCACTTGGGGCTACCCCATTGTGCCGGCGTTGTACCTGGCAGGTATGAGCTGGTTTCTGTGGATGGCGTACTTTGCCAAGCCGTTCTCATCGGGAGTCGGCTTGGCTTTGATGGCGTTGGGATTGCCCATGTATGGCCTGATCTGCGTGTGGAACAGGATTCGGCTGCAACGAGGACTTGCGGAGTAATGGCTACGAGAGGGCGTTGCCAGGCGAGCGTCCGGCGTAATCCGGATGGTTGTTAGCGACGTTCTCCAATATTCCGCGTGACCGAAAACATGCGAGCGAGGAGAATCGAATATTCCTCAGGGTTTTTGTAGCACACCACCACGACCTGATTGAAGATTTCGGTACGGGGACTTTTGCGACTCGGTAACAACCATCCGGCTCACGCCGGACGCTCGCCTACGAAGAACTTGTGCGAGATTCATCGTGAAATCATCCCGCCACGAACAGCCAACTCTCCGCTCTCCAACTGCCAATCGCCACGTCCCCGCCGTAGTGGCCATGATCGCGGTCTCGGCGGGCATCGTTGCCGATTGGAACGCGTCGCAAGCTCCCTGGGAATACTGGTTCTGCGGGGCCGTCCTATCTGCCTTGATTTGGTTGGGTCAATTCTCGGTGAATTCCCTACGTTGGGCCGCGATTCCCTTGCTGGTGGCCTGCGGACTGACGGGTGCCGCATGGCATCATCTTCAATGGTCGCTGGTGCTACCGAATGCCCTCTCGGCCTATGCCACCGAGCAACCTCGACCAGTCAGATTACTAGCGGTGGTCGATTCCATTCCAATTCTCATCCCGGCAGAGGTGTCCGAATTCCCCACCGCGATGCCCAAGCGCGATCGTACGCTCGCCGAACTGAAAGTCACCGCCCTGGTTGCGAACGGTAGCCATGAAACTTCTATTTCGGTCTCCGGCCGAACACGCCTCGAAGTACAAGCTCTGCTTCCCACGCTAACTCGAGGGACCGAGATCGAATTGTGGGGCTTGATGTCGATTCCGGGGCCACCTCGCAATCCCGGTAGCTTTGACTTTCGACTTTATTTGCGTGAGCGCGGCATCCATACGCTTGTCCGCTGCGAGTTTCCCGAATGCGTCCAAGTCCGAGCGTCACCAGCCGCCCGTTGGCTGCCTGATGTCGCGGCCTGGCAATCGATCGTCGCCAATCGAATACGTCGCGGCTTGAGCACAGAAAATGCCCCCTTGGCCATCGCGCTCTTATTGGGTCCCCGCACCGACATCACCCAGGAACTGAAAGAGGCATTTTTACAGAGTGGCATGGTCCATTTTCTGGCGATCTCGGGTATCAACGTCGGCATTCTTGTCGCCTTTCTCTGGCCAATCGGTCTCATCCTGCGTCTCCCGCGAAACGTGCAATTACTCTTTATCGGACTGTGTGTGGTTGGATATGTCTCGATCACTGACGCGGATCCTCCCGTACTCCGGGCCGCGATCCTGGTTTGGATCATGTTGCTGTCGCTCGCATCGGGACGACCTGCCGCCCCGGTCAATCATCTGGCCGTTGCGGGTTTGATCATCCTGACTGCGAATCCTCACGATCTCTTCCAGGCTGGAGCCCAGCTTTCATTCCTGGCCATCGTTGCTTTGAACTGGCTATGGTCTATAGGGTGGCTGGCAAAACCGGAAACCTCCGATCCGCTCGATGAACTGGATCGCCCTTGGTGGCTGAAGAAGGTTTACTGGCTCGGAGATGTGCTGCGGACGGCGTTAATCACCACGATCGCGGTCTGGATCTTCACCCTGCCATTGGTTCTGGCACGATTTCATCTGGTATCGCCTATCGGGTTTGTGCTGAATGTGATCATGTCGCTGTACATGACGGTCACCCTGTGGTTGGGCTATCTGTATCTGGCCTGTGTACTCGTCTGCCCTCCTTTAGGACGATTTCTCGGCCCGTTGTTTGATTGGCCACTGTCGGGTTTTACCTGGATTATCCGCTACGCGGCCGACCTCCCTTGGGGACACTTCAAACTCAGTGGACCGCCCGACTGGTGGCTGGCGGTGTTCTATCTGCTGATCCTGGCCATCGGGAGCGGCCTCCTGACGCAGCACATGCAACGTTGGGGCTGGAGATTCATTCTGGCCTGGTGCGCTACCGGTCTTGCGTGGGGATTGCCGTCGCAATCGAATCCACACCTGCGGTGTACGTTTCTGGCGGTGGGTCACGGTGCGGCAATACTGATCGAGCTGCCCAACAGGCAGACCATCCTCTACGACGCCGGATCTCTCGAAGACGGCAACCGCGCTCGCCTGATTGTCGAGAGCGCGATGATTGCCCGCGGCCTGACACGTTTGGATGCCCTGGTGATCTCGCATGCGGATGTCGACCACTTCAACGCGGTCCCCGGTCTCCTGGAGAATTGTCCCGTTGGAGCG
>JAQGHS010000585.1 GCA_028291605.1 Planctomycetaceae bacterium
CGGTCAATAATGTTTCGTAATCTGCGGGTAGTTCGGTGAGGGCGGCACGAACCAGCGTCGCAATCTCGGCTGTTTCGAGTTCTTCTTCGGGGGGCTGTTCCGTCTTGTCGGCCTGGTCCTGCAACCAGCCGGCATCAATTTTCCAATCGGCTTCGACGAGTGCGGTCATCGCCCGTCGCAGCCGTGAATGTCGTCCTTCGCGGCGGTAGTGCAGGGCCACCTGCCGCCGGGCAATCCCCAGCAGCCAGTAACCCAGCGTTCCGCGATCCGGTTGGTAGGTATGTACTGAATGGGCCGCCGCGAGGAATGTTTCCTGTACGACGTCCGGAATCTCTGACGAGTAAGGCCCCATCGCTCGCGCCACAACCCGCCAGACTATCTCTGCAAATGCGTCATGGCACGCGCGCCAAGCGTCCGCTTGCCCGTCCAGCAGGCCGCGCACGATCTCACGCTCGCGTTCCTCATCCATTCCGGAGACTTTCGTTCGGACGATTGACGTATCCTGCTGACTGTTCGCCCTGGTTCGTGCTAAGGATCATACCTCACAGCACTTACCAAGCCAAATCGGTTCGCAACTCACGTCGTTCAAAGCCGTCGAAACACCCGAAATAGAGAGCACACTGCTCCACCATCTCCAGTTGCTTTCTCTGATGAAGAATCCGATCCACTCCAACCAGTCGGTCGGTCGAAGATCGAATCTACTTGGATTTGCGCGATCCGCTACGAGTGTGTCGCGACCAGGCGTCGGGCGTACGAGTTTTCGAAATTGGCCGACTCCGATTCCCAGTCGCAAAACGAGACACATCGGCCTAATATCGAAAAATCGTACGCCCGACGCCTGGACTGAGTGTGGCCTTCTCGCAACCGCGCGATTTCCCCGCGCCAACCGGTACCCTCGATACGACTGCCAACCGACCCCCATTCCACCCCTTTTATTTACTCAAAAATGTCCAGTTCAATTTGCCTAGACACCGATAGACTACCTGCGTTCGCTAGATCTTCCTCTGAGTCTGGTGATGCCAGACGGCAACTTGAACAGCGAGTTTTCCTGCAGTCGAGCTCATTTGATCGACTGCCTGTTGTTCTCGAATGCCAAACAGCATCAATTAAGTGCTTGGAGCTGAGTGAATCTGCAGGGAGGAAACAATCACACCACGAACCCGTTCGTGGGTGCTGAGACTTGAGATATCTGTTGACTGCAATTCCGCCAATTTGGGGATGGCGCCTGAATAGCGGTCCACGGTTATCAGAGCAGGGATGTGTTCGAGATCAGCAGCAGAAAGAAGAGGGCGAAGCCTGATGCTTGCTCGAGTCATTTATCGAGCAAATTCTTCCGTGTTAAACAATTTCCAGAAGACGTTAGGTCCCACATGAATAAGCCCCATCGCCGCCCCTCAGTGTCCGCCCAGAATCCTCTGGAAACGTACCTTCGGGAAATCAACGAAACGGCGCTCTTGACCGCTAATCAGGAGAAGGAGCTCTCGTATCGGATTGCCGATTCCGACAAGGAAGCCCGCGACCAGATGGTCCGGGCCAACCTCCGCCTGGTCGTGAACATCGCCCGTGCCTATTCCGGTAAAGGACTGCCGCTGCAGGATCTGATTGAAGAGGGCAACCTCGGTTTGCTGCGGGCGGTCGAGGGTTTTGATCCCGGGATGAATACCCGCTTCAGCACCTACGCCAGCTATTGGATCAAGCAGTCGATCAAGCGAGCCCTCGTCAACTCGGCCAAGACGATCCGCATCCCGGCCTACATGGTCGAATTGCTGACCAAATGGCGCCGAGCCACAGCCATCCTGCAAGACCGGTTGAAGCGAGCTCCCACGACCGATGAAGTGGCCACGGAACTGGGGCTGCCGCAAAAGAAGCTGAGCATCGTCAAGAAGGCGATTCAGCTCTACAACTCGACACCCCAGACCGAACAGCCCGATTCCGGCTGGTCACTGGGCGACCTGGTCGCCGACGAGCGAACCAAGGATCCGGAAACGGAGATGATCGAAGGCGACAACCTCAAGCACGTCTTCGAGATGCTCGAAAAGATGGATGAGCGCGAGGCCACGATCCTGCGAATGCGGTTTGGTCTGGATGATTCCGAGCCCAAGACGCTGAAGGAAATCGGCGAGACCCTCGGGCTGACACGGGAACGAGTCCGCCAGATCGAAGCCGAAGCCTTGAGCCGCCTGAATCAAGGGTTGAATGGCAGGTAGTATCGACAGAATTTGGACTGCGGTGATTTATCACCGCAGTCCAATTCTTCTGGACTTGGAACCACCCCCGCACGCTGGCAACAAATTGGAAAGCGGCGATGAATCGCAGCACTCCAATTGATTAAACCTTCGCCCGGCCGGTGTGCCCTGCCTGCTGAGTTTCTCCACCGATATCATAAACCGGACAGTTCGCAATCTCAGGCATTGCGAACTGCTTTGCGGAGAGGGTCTCGGGATTAATTTCAATGGCGCCCATGCGGATCTTCAACCCGACTTTCGCCAGCGGCCAGGCCAGTTCGACATGATGCGGGAGAATCGCACCCGTCTTACCGTCGCGCTCGTGCTCTCCCATGTTGGCCAGTGCAACGATCTTACCTGTCCTGTCCGACAGGCTGTGGTCCACAATCACCCCGCGGCACGTGTCGACAGTCGAGACGAGTTCCACGGATGATCCATCGGGGGCTTTCCGCTTGCGGCGGAAGAAGACGCGCTTGGGATCCGTTGGGTGTTTTTCGAATTCGATTTCGTTTTCGTCAAGGGGTATGACACCCAGGGCCTCGATCAGCCAGTCGGGTTCAAACGGCATGGGCAGTTGTCGCTGTGCCGCCGCCAGACAATCGTGCCGCGCGGTCAGAAGTGCGGGCTCTTCGTCATTCCGCATCCAGAACCAGAACCGTTCGTCGTTGGACCCAAGGTCGACCAGATTGCCTGTGGGGATGGAAGCTTGCAATCGAAAGTTTCGCGGGCGTTCCACAGCCATGTTCGCGGAGAGTGACGGTGCCAGCATCATCCCGCCATGCGGCGTGATCTTGACGTGCATGCAGCGCCAGGCGTTGATCTGGTCGATATTCCCATTGAGATGGGCGACTAAATCGGGATGCGTCATGTCAGCGGCCAGCTCACATTTGCGCAATCCAAATTTCGACGTGCACCCAACCAGCGAAGCGGAAATCGCGCCCCCCACGGTCCGCAGGAAGGCACGTCGCGAAGTGGTACCGCGTGGCGCAGCCTCGGTCGCAATGGTCGGACGCCCCCAATTCCAGAACCCGTCTTGAGCCATGTTTCGTTTCCCCCTCCTTGGGAATACAAGCTCGAAGCGCAAGCGAG
>JAQGHS010000596.1 GCA_028291605.1 Planctomycetaceae bacterium
TGCTCATTGTTTCCAAACCGTCATTAGCTGTAGCCTGACTCTCTGAGTCGGGTATCTTTCGGCAACCGCAATGACCCGACTCAGAGAGTCAGGCCACAGGTCGCGATGCGACCTCACGACAAATTACACCACTTCCGCAACAACCACTCACCCAGCATCAACACCACAACCAGCGTGAAGCAGAACCACGTATGCCAGATCTCAAACGTCTGGACTGAAACTTCGGTCCGCTCTTGCGGCTGAAAATCTTTCAAGAACTGCGAGGCGGTCTCCAACGTGTACGACTTTCCGCCCGAGGTCGCCGCAAGCTGTGACTGCAGAGCCACATTGCGTACGGCACTGCGACGTTCGGCCGAGACGCTGGTCACCTGGAAGAAGACTTCGGAAGGTTCCTTGGTCACCGGGTCGACAACACTCACCCGGTATTCACCGCTATCAAACACTGGCAGCCGGGTTTCGAACACGCCTTCTCGCAACTGCGAGATGGTAATCGGCTGCGATGCCTCCGCTCCTTCAGCCGGTCGTCCGGGACGATAGAGTTCCGCCTTCAGTTGCTTTTCAGGGAAGGTCGCTTCATTCAGCGGTTCGAAGTTGGCGTCATAGGCTTCGACGGTCAGCGTCACTTTGTCGTCAGCCTGATACTGTGGCCGATCGGTGCGAACGACGAATCGTTTCTGACTTCCCAAGGCGTGGCTCAAACCGAGGCGGTGAATCATCTGGCCCCAGAACTGGCGATAATGCTGTTCGCCATACTTCCGGCGCAGACGCCACGTTTCATTAAACCCGATGTAAATCACCTGACCTTTGCCATACCGTCGCACAGCAATCAAAGGCTGCGGTGTCTTCCCATCGATCGTCTTGTCGAAGGGATGCTCGGCCAGCACCGTGGTGCCTACCGGATGCACTTTGGCGACCGGTTGATACCACAGCAATTTGCCCAGCGTATCCCAGGCCTTACCGCTCTCGGCAGGCGTGTTTCCGAGTTGCATGAAGTCTTCGATCTGACCTTCGGGGGTCAGCTTAATGCGAAATTCCTGACTGTCGTTGATGCGGCCATCGGGATCGACGACGACCGGCAGCATGTCGGCCAACGGCGTATCGGCCAATTCACCGGGACCGAATCGCGGACCTGCCATCACGACCAGACCGCCGCCGAACGTATTGACGAATTCCTTGGTCATTTCGCAGAACCGCGTGCTCAATGTCGCAGTCGGCATGTCACCGAGGAATATGACGTCGTTCGCGAAGAACTCACTGCGCTTCGGGGTTAGCGTCGGCAGGAAGAGCTCATTCGTCTCACGGACTTTGGGATCGGCAGATCGCAGATAGGTACGGAACCCACGCATACCGACGAGTTTGTCGCGATGGAACACTTCCTTGATGAAGCGCCATTCCCAGGTCGGCTCATATTCCACGAACATCAATCGCAGGAAGTCGTCCCGAATATTGGTTTCGCGTTCGGCCTTGTTGTTCTGCTGCACGACTTCTGCCGGCAGCGGATCAATCGCGGCAGTGAAGACAAACCGGCCGGTATCGGTGGGTTCGTATGGAAATTCGACTGGCTGCAACTGATCATCCAGAGTGATCGTTTTCTCGCCGATCGGAATCCCCAAGTCATCGATCGCGTTGGACGATCCACCCAGCTTGCGAGCGGTCAAACGAACCGTCACCGACTGCCCCTTAAGACCAGTTTGTCGAACGAGAGCAATCAACGTGGCCCGTTCGGCCTTCTTCATTAACAGCGGTGCCTGGAGATCAACCGCGATATCCACGGCCGCTTCGGGGCCAATGCCCACTGTGTAGAGCGGCACACCGAGTCGTTTCGCCGGCCCCAAGGCAGCAGGCCCAGTGTTTTGATCAAAGTCGCTGAAGACGAGGACGCCAGCCAAGTTGCCGCTCGCATGTCGCAAGGACATGTCTTCCAGCGTCTTACCGATTGCGGTCACTTGCCCGCCCGTTGTCAGTTGGGTGGCGAGCTTTTCCGTGTCGATTTCTTCACTGGCCGTTTTGGAGACATCCAATGCCTGGACGCCATCCGCGCGATCGAACCGGAACGTTTTGATCCGGTATTTCTCGCTCAATTGCTTGATGAGATTCGCGTCGGGTTGTTTGACGAACGACTGGATATATCCCTGCCGAGACATCTTGGCCGCAGAACTGGTCGTATCCTTGATTCCCGCCGCCAGATTGAGACTCGTCCGTTCGACGTCGGACAATTCGTCCTCAATCCCCATACTGTCGGTGCCGTCGAACAGCAACCACAGTAACGGCCGCGGATGGCTGACCAATTTCACCGAGACCACCGGATCGGCCAGGATGATAAAGATCAGGCACAGCAACAGCGCTCGCATCGTGGCGAGTGCCATGCGGGCTCCGAGCTTGGTTCGCTTTTGATAGCGAATGTAGAAAATAAAGCTGGCGAGAATCATCACCAGGCAAGCAAAGAAGACCCAGGCGGGACCTTGCTGAGCCCAGGGGGCTCCGAACGTCAACGCGACGTTGTCGACCGAGTCGACATTTTCGAGGCCAAACCAATGTCCGAAGAAGCGAGTGACGTTCATGACTTCACCCCCTTCTGCAAATTCGGTTGTTTCAAATTCGGCCAGGCCAGCATCACGAGTTCCACCAGCAGTCCCACCAGTACGAGCCAGATCAACCACTTCCAGAGATTCTGTAAGCTGATCTGGGCGCCTTCCAAACTGATTTGTTCGTCCCGTTCGATCCAGCGATAGTTGGCATTACCGAGACGTTTGCGTAATTCGGCAGCATCGATTGAACGCAGTTCTGATTCGCGTTCAGGACCATTCACGGCCAACGGCACGCTCCATAACTTGTCGGGCTCGGCGGATTGGGCCGCAGCAGGATCAACCGATTGAACCGCCGAGACCAGATAGTGGCCCGACTTGGTAATGTTGCGGATGGTCACGCCATACGTTTCACCACCCAAGGCGTCGACGTTCAGCGTTTCCGCCGGTTGTCCGGGACGGGTCAGCGTGTAAGTGACTCGGCGATCACCTGATTCGACCGGCAGGGTGACCTGTTCGACCGCTTCGAGATTGCGACGAGGCAGCGTGTCCTGCAGCATGAACCGGAAAATGCGGTCGAAGACCAGTGCGGCGTTCGTCTTGGTAAGATCATTCCACTCCGAGAACGTACTGCTCGAGTAGAACAGAACCTGGCCGCTGCCGATCCGGCGTTCGACCAGGAACGGCAGCTTATTGGCATCGGTAAAGTGCCCCAGAACCTGCGGCATCGCTGCTTCAACCAGTTGAGCAATGGGCTTCGTGCTGGTCGCGGCATCGTTTTTCAGATTGGTCCACAGCAACCATTTCGGCTGCAGTTCGGCTCGTCGCTGATCGTCCGCCCGCTTCTGCTGCTGCGAGGCTGCATCCAAGGTCCCCTGAGCTTCTTGACGAGCCCACGCGGCCTGCCGTTTGGTGGATTCCGCGAAGAATTCGCGTTCTTCCGTCAGGCGGGTCGTTTCGGCTTTGGAAAAGGCCTCGAGAGCCGCAGGTGATGCGTCGACCACAGCCGACTTGAAGAAGAGCGGCGTCTGATAGAGGTCCGCAAGTTCTTCTTCCGAGACGTCTTCCAATCGGAAATAGTCATGCACGAGAGAATTGACAGCCAGCTGAAACGGAGCGAGCTGGCCCGCTGATTCTTCCGGTGTTTTCCCGAACAACTCCGTTTGCAGGGGCGCCGGCAGAATCCCCGCTCCGTCCAGCCATGCGGTGTCGTTCCACGCCTGGGGATCAAATTGAGCCCCCGCCGTGATCACGATTTGTCCGCCCTGCTGCACATATTCCCGCAGCAACGAGACCGCTGCACCGGGATTCGCAACACCCGAAATCACCACCAGCCGGGCATCTTCCAGCATCTGACGATTCACATTGGCAATCGTTGTATGTCGGATCTGCACGAGCTGACGCTGCGTATCACCCCGGCTGATGACCGGCGCGAGCAGACGTCGCAGGTGGAAAGATTCACCATAGTCGCCCCGTGCGGGATCTTCTTTTTCCCCCAGTTGATCAATAAACACCACGGGCAGCGCCGCCACAACGGGGACGACTGCGAACCGTTGATTGTCACTGACCAGGCGATCTCCAGGCAGGGTGTCTTCGTGTAATTTCACCGACGCTGTAATGAAACTGGCTCGGCCCGGTTCGACGGGAACGTCAAATCGATACGGGAACTGAATCTCGCGAGACTGCCCAGGCTCGAGGTCAATGGTCCGACTGGCGACGGAGGAACCGTCCACTTCCAGGGAAACTTGCACATTGGATTTAGGAGCCGGACCGTCATAGCGGATGGTCGCGTAGAACGCTGTCGGGGTCTCGATGTCGGCGATACCGTCTTGCAGCCGGAAGTCAGCGACCCAGGCATTTTCCACGGTATCGGCACCGATATGCACGACCTGCATTTCGGGCAGTTTCTTCAATTGATCGGCCAGGCCGCCGGTCGGCCAGTTGGCCGTCTGCTGGTCACCCAGGAAGACGACTCGTTTGGCTGGCAAGTCCGGGGCCAGCTGGCAGGCTTCCACCGCCAGATCAGCCGCTTGACCGGCCGTTCCCGAACGGTCCACGACTTTCAGTTTCGCCAGCGCCTCGCGAGCATCTTCAGGCGAGCGATAGGGCTCAAGGCTGAAGGCGGCGTCAGAACCACACAACGGAACGATCGAAATCCGGCTGCCGGTGGGGAGCTGGCCAATAAATTCTTCCGCTTTGCGTTTCGCTTCGTCCAGCAACGTCCCATCGAGCTTGGCGAAACCCATGCTCTGGCTGTTATCGAGAATCAGGACCGCATGCACGGCACCTCGGCCACCCAGCATGCCAGCCTGATGCTGCCAGTAAGGACGAGCCAGGGCCAGTCCGAACAACAGGACCACGGCAGTCCGCAAGGCGAGCAGGATCAAGTCCCGCAGTTGCAGCATCTTGCGATTGCGCTGCAGGGCTTCGCGCAGAAAGTCCATCGCCGCCCATTCGACGACACGGAATCGCCGACGATTGAGCAGGTGAATGATCACCGGCCCAGTGGCCGCCGCCAATCCGGCGAGAGCAAACGCAACTTGGAAAAATGCGGGCATAGGTCGTCGCGAAGGATTCGAAGAACGGTTGTGAAATCAATGATGTTTGTTATTGATCGCACTGCGATCGTAACGCTTGCATCGTCGCGAGGCGAAGAGTCCATTTTTGGACCCGAGCCTCGCTACTGCGATCGCGTTATGATCGCGGAGTGATCAACGACTATCTTTGCTGTGTTGTTGAATTCCATTACTTGGCAGACGGTGCCACATTGCTGCGTTGCAGGGCTTTCAGATTTTCAATCTTGCCCTCCTGCAAAATGGGCAAGTAGCGATTTGGAATCGCCAGAATGAAACAGCCGACTGCTGTTCCATACAACTGCCCCGGCTTGCCACCCACGTGCCCGCCGGCATTCCACGAACCATGCCGAGCCGGATCATTCGGGTCGCGGAACTGTCCGGTCGACAAATGATCTCGAAGCTTGGGATAGTTCGCTTGCCAGGAACTGCCACCGACTTGGTAGAGGGCCTGACCTACGTAATACAGCGTGTAAGCGTCCCACGGCACATTCCCCTCGTTCTTGCCGGGCAGTTTGATTTGCTCGACTTCCCGAGTGATCATTTCCATGTTCTTGCCGATACGCCAGTCATCATATTGACCGAATTCCTGCATGCAGACGACGCCACAGGCGGCCATCGCCAGCGTTCCGCGGTTGCCATCGTAGGTAAACTGCCCGGGCTCATTCTGCGAAGCGGGGTCATCACCACCACGCTTGCCGCTCTTGCTGCGGTAATGGTCGCGGACACTCTTAATAGCGAGTTCGATGACTTCCGGAGCCACTTCCAGCCCGCTGTCGACGGCGCTCCGCAGAGCCTTGGCCTGCATCACGACCAGACTGAGGTCATGCCCGTTCTGCTGCGCCTGAGCCCGGTAGTCCCAGCCCCCGTCGCGGCATTGGGTGTTCTGAATGAGTTTTAAGGCCCGGTCGAGAACCGGACTGATTGCCTGATCGTTGGTAATGCCGTGTGCTTGGCCGAGCACAAACGCGGACAAACCGTGGTTGTACATGTCCCGATGCGGGTCGGCGATGTTCAACAGGCCCGATGGCTTGGCATTCTTGAGCACAAAAGAAAGAGCCCGCTCAACATTGGCACCATACTTGCCACGCCCGGGAGTATGTCCCGCGGCGAGAAATGCCAGGACGCCCATGCTGACCAAGCCCAGATCGTTCGATTCCCAGTTCCCTTCCGGGCCCTGGTTCCGAGCCAGCCATTCCAGTCCGAGCTCAAGAGCTTGCTCGCTTTGAGGCGTAATTTCCCAGTCGCCCTCGGCGTAACCCCCTGGCGTGGAAGACATTAGCAGGACGACCACGCACATGCCGACGAGAAACGGTGATCGTCGGTAGTTGAGTCGCACAGCCTGTCCTTTCAATCCTTGGAGAACATCTGCGGGTTGAATTCCGCAGCATCATCACAACCTGTCAGGACTTGGATTTTCTCCAGCCCACTCAGGCAGCCTACAAATTGTTGTCACGAACTGCAAACAGGTTACGTCCGATGATCTGACGTTGGCGGATTCTTCGCCTCGCTTTGAATTTGTCATCGAATTTTTGTCCACGCCACCAAAACTTGCGAGGATTCTCACCCGGTGGCCGACTCTGCCAGCGTCGGCGCTTTCAAGATTCGACGATTTATTTGGTCGGACTCACGGACGCTGGCAGCGTCCGCCACGGGGTTAGCGTTTCCGGCTCAGCCCTCAATCCCGAACAAAGGACCCCTCTAGACTTGCGTGAATGCTGTTTGCCGGGAAAACTGTGTCTTGAGACGCACGAATCAACACATGTCGAGGAGTACTTCCGATGAAGCTGGGGCTGGTCACCTATATGTGGGGCGCAGAGTGGGACTTGCCCACCATCATTAAGAACTGCACCGACGCCGAATTCGATGGAGTTGAGCTCCGGAGCACTCACAAGCACGGCGTGGAAGTCACGCTCAGTAAAGAGCAGCGGGCTGAAGTGAAGAAGCGGTTCGCCGATTCACCCGTCAAGTGCGTCGGGCCCGGTTCCGCCTGTGATTACCACAGTGCGGACCATGGCGTCTTGCAGCAAAACATCGAATTGACTAAGAAGTTCGTTGAGCTCTCGGCCGACATTGGTGCCACAGGCGTGAAGGTCCGGCCGAACGCATTCGTCAAGGGAGTCGAACGAGACAAGACCATTGAGCAAATCGGATTATCTCTAAAAGAATGCGGTAAGTTCGCCGAGGGCTACAATCAGGAAATCCGAGTCGAAGTCCACGGCAACGGGACCCAGGATCCAGCCGTGATTCAGAAGATCATGCAAATCGCCGACCATCCCCTGGTCGTCGTCTGCTGGAACTCAAATCCCGGCGAACCGGTCAATGGCTCGATCAAGCAGCCGTTCGACTTGCTGAAGAGCAAGTTCGGCAACACCGTCCACATCCACGATCTCTTCGACAAGACGTACCCCTATCGCGAGCTGTTTCAGTTGCTGAAAGCCCAGGATTATAAGGGATATTTCCTCTCCGAGAGCCCGCCCACGACTGATGCCCCGCGAGTCATGCGGTACTATCGTGCGTTGTTCAACGAACTGATTAAGTAGGCGACCGTAGGATAGGCATTCTGCCTGTCCGTCATCCCCTCAACTGACAAACCTGGAGTCGATTCAAACAGCGATCTCCACAGACTACTGGTTTACCGCCTTGTCGCTGCACGCTGGACAGGCAGGATGCCTATCCTACGGCTGATTGATAATCGGCAGTAACGTCGGCGGCGGGGCCTCGGGCTGCAAGGGACTGATCAGGCTCTGTAGGCCATCGGGATCCTGTGGGGATCCTTCGACATAGATTTCGTGAAGTTCCGCATTGTCCATACTCTGCCGCAACAACAGATAGATAATCGCCATCGAAGACCAAAAGTAACTGTAAGCGAATCCGCGGAAAATCAGTCCCACGACCACCGGCCAGATGCCATCGGGCAATATTTGGGGCACGAATCCGGCACTCCAACTGTTGGAGCCCCAACTGAGATTGCGAATTGCGAGATATTCCCCGTAGCGTAGAACCGTCAATACCATCAGTTGAGCCAGCCAGCCAAAGGCAGTCATCAGACCGACGCACCAAGCGTAGTAGCGCCAGCGATCTAGGACGAAGCCAAAACCGCGACTCAGTCCGTCGAATCCATCGCCACCATTAATACTTACGGCGGCAATCATCATCGGCCAGCCAAGCAGCACCGCGATCGACACGACCGCCATGGTTATCCCCACCAACAATACCAGGCCCCACCCCGCTGAAACCAGATAATCGCCGCCAGGAATCCTCGGTGCCAACACGCCGGTAAGCCATAACAAAAAGCCCAGCGCGCCGACCACTGCCAACGGTAAAGTGGGAGCACTCAGGTAATCGAGACTGCGTTTAAAGACGAAACGCACGGTTGCCAATAAACCTACGCTTTCTTCCTTGGCGAATTCCATTGCCGCCCGACGGACCAGTA
>JAQGHS010000608.1 GCA_028291605.1 Planctomycetaceae bacterium
GTAATCATCACGACGAAACCCAAAATGGTGTTCGCGATCACAAACGCGCGCAAGCGGGTTTGGGCCTCCAGCAAACTAGCCTGTCGCACCTGACTGGCGAGTTCTGTCTGTTCGATGAAGTTGTTGAAGTCTGCGCGCAACGCGTCCATTTGTCGCTTGCCTTCTCCGCCTTTAACCGCCGCGACAGCCGCCTCGGCCGCGCCATCCCGCATATTTCGCACGGTCTTGGTATGCCAGTTAAAGAGCGTCAGCGACTTCCCCGCAATTGACTTGACCGCGGCCAGCGGGCCGGGATCGTCAGCGACCAGCAGTTGGAGTCTCCGCAACACGTCGGGCAATTGCTGGCTCGCCAGCTCATAGGGCTCATTGAAGGCTGGATCGCCGGTGATGACATAGCCGCGCATCGCAGACTCTTCATCCAGTAGCAGAGTCAGTGCCTGTCGCGCCTGCACCAGGACATCCTTGGTCTTCAGCGACTGCTCATACGCCATTGTTTGACGTTGCTGGATGTCGGCGACCAGCCACGCGAAAGTCGCCTGGATCAGGAACGGCACGATGACCAGAATCAGCCCCCGCTGCAAGATCGTGATCGGGAGTGACAGGCGACTGTTCATCGAAGATGCGGCTCACCAGGAGTTCTTGACGCAGGTCTATTTTGCAAATCAATCATAGACGATACGGACCATTTACAAGGTGTCTGAACGCCGCCTTGGTCATTCAGCCCGCTTCCTGATTCGAATTTCGTCATCGAGCGCGACTTTCCTGACTCACTTTCTTGAGTATAAGACAGATTTGCATAACTTTGTGCCGAGTCGAGTTCAACACGGGCTGTAGATCGTTACATCGACTCGGGCAACCCGTTCATATCTGTTCACGAATCATACTCGGGCACTCTTAAGGCGAATGCCTTGAATTTCGCCGCAGATGTCGGGTGTAGCGGATTGCGGAGGGTTGGCGATTGTAGCGATGGCGTCGGCTGTGACGTCTCTGTCAGACGTGTCGGGCGACGGTTCCCAATTCAATTTCAAGGGTGGAAACAATTCTGCCTTTCCATTCAGTCCCAGACTTCGCGTCCTATGTTTAAACAATTCAACACGGCACTTTGGACGGGAAGAGTTCAACCCTGGACCCTGATCCGCCGGGAGCGCCGTGGGAAGTTATGAGCTGGATTAGTTGCCAGCAGGCAGAACCTCTGCGGCACAATTCCGCGAACAGAGCAGTGCGGGCCAAAGTCAGTTGAGTTGCCATCGATTTGAGTCTCGGATTGTCTTAGCCCCAAGTCATTCAGTGACTGTCCCCAGGTAAACAATATGTCAAGCGTTCCCGAAATGAATTTAACTCCGCTGACACCTCGCGTCCTCATTGTCGATGACGAGCGTTACGTGCGTGAAATTGTTCGCCGCTGGCTCGAACGAATTGGCTACGAATGCACCTGCGCCGAGAGCGTGGGCGCGGCTTGTGAGATCCTGCAGCAGCAGAAGTTCGATATCGTGACTTCCGACATTTCCATGCCCGGCCAGTCGGGGATGGAGCTGTTGCGTACAATCAAAGAAAAGTACCCCGAGACGGCCGTGTTGATGCTGACGGCGAATGCCGACACGCGTCTGGCGATCCAGGCTTTAACCCTTGGAGCGTACGGATATCTGCTGAAACCGGTCGAACAGGAAGAACTCCTGTGCCAGATCGAACGAGCTCTCGAGCATCGTCGCCTGGTGGTCGAAAACCGGGAATACACGAACCTGCTCGAATGGAAGGTTCGCGAACAAACGCGACATATCCGTCTGGCACACGAAGAAACGATCCAGCGTCTGGTGACCGCCTGCATGTTTCGCGATGACGAAACGGGTGGTCATATTAAACGGACCGGACTGTCGAGTGCCCTGGTGGCCCAGGCGGCCGGCTGGTCGACAGAAATGGTTGAACTCATACAACTGGCCGCCCCGATGCACGACGTCGGCAAGGTCGGCATCCCCGATTCCATTCTGCGCAAGCCCGGCAAGCTGACCACGGAAGAATTCAAGGTCATGCAGCAGCACACGGTGATTGGTGCGGACATGTTGTCCGGATCACTCTCACCCGTCCTGCAGATGGCCGAACAGATTGCTCATTTCCATCATGAACGCTGGGACGGCACGGGTTATCCGAATCGCCTGGCAGGCGAAGACATTCCCAAGGCTGCCCGAATTCTGGCGATCATCGATGTCTACGACGCCCTGACTCACGACCGAGTCTACCGCCGCGCCCTGCCAGAAGAGCAAGTCCTGCAAATCATCGAGGACGGCCGCGGAACTCACTTTGATCCGTCTGTGACCAAGGCGTTCTTCGAAGCCCTACCCGGAATTCGAACCGTCAACGTCTACGAACTGGACCACGAATTCAGCGCGACCTCAGAAGCGGCGGTTCCGCCTGCCCCGTGGATTTCAAATGTCACGACGTTAGCAGGTGCCCACTAACCGAGCCCGCGCCAAAATGAATTCAGGTGAGCCGGGCGGCGTAAGCCCCCGGATTCTTCGTGGGCTGAAAGTTGTCGAAATATTGTCAGCACAAACACCCCGCGTCGGAGCAATTCCGACGCGGGGTGTTTCTTTTGTCATTACTTCAACGCCACACGCAATTCGCGCAACAACTTCTCAATATCCTGCGCCGTGTTATATCCATGAATCGCGATCCGCACGCGTCCGGCATGGCACATGACATGGATGTTCTGGGCCCGCAAATGCTGCTGGATTTGCTCGGCCTGCGGATGTCGAAACGCCAAAATACCGGCGATTGCTGCAGGATCCACAGGCGTCAGCAACTCAATCGGCAAGCGAGTCAATTCTTCCAGGCAGGCCACTGTCAACGGCTGTGCTGAAGCATAAATCGCCGACAGCCCCACGTTGCGAATGTATTCCAACCCCGCCCGAATCGCATACACCGCCGGGTAATTCGGCATGCCGACCGTGAATCCCGCCGCACCCGGCAAACTGACCGCCTGCTCAAAGCGATTTGCTCCGAAGGCATCCTGCAAATTGAACCAGCCTCCGGCCGGCACCGTCCACTCGGCAGCGCGTTTCGAAGGGACACCAATCAAGCCTCCGCCATGACTGGCCAGGATCCATTTGTGAGTACTGCTGACGATCAAGTCGACATCGTCCAACTCCAACGGAACACGTCCCAGGGCCTGTGTGACATCGACCGAAACCAGCGCCGGCGAGTGCTTGCGTACGGCCGCGATCATCTCGGGCAGGTTCACTTTGAACCCGTTAAAAAAGCTGACGAGCGACGTGGTGACGAGTCGAGTCTTAGGACTAAGCAACGGAACCAAATCGTCCGTATGCAACGCTCCAGCACGACTGCGCCACACCTTAACCGTGGCTGGGCAACTGGGCTGCAACCACGGTGTGGCACCTGCCGGGAAGTCGAGGTCATTGATGACGATCTCATCCCCCGCCTTCAATTGCAGCGCTGCCGCCGCCAGATTGTAGGCCTCCGAAGAGCAAGAGCAGATGCTGACTTCTCCCGCTGTCAGACCATAAAACTCGGCCACCAATTCCTTGGCGGCGTTCCACTGGGCCGCATGCCGTTCGCGGCCATCCATCCCCAATTGTTTGTCAGCAAAATACTGCTGGAATGCCTGCCCCACGGCCAGCGGGGGAATCCCCTCGGCTGCCGAATTGAGATAGGTGATCCCTGCCAGGGAAGGAAAATCTCGACCTCGTACCGCGTCAGTCAGCATGGTGTCTTTCTCTGGGAGAATCTGGTTGGTCTCATCAGCGAGGCGGCCTCGATCGTAGCCCATCAACATGATAACGACAACGAAACAGATGCCGACTGGGTTGATAAAAGGGCGAAGCAAATCTGCAGAAATAGGTGAGCCCCGTGCCGTGAGGCCGGGGGCAGGGTTGCGACCCTGATTGCCGATCGACTTCCCTCAATATTGGATTTGAACTGGAAGTCACTACTCTACCCCCGCCCTTACGGCATTGGTATCTACACAACGCTAAGCTGAATTTATGTAGGGGATTGCAGTAGCCAATTCCTTGAGTCGGTTGAGATCTATATGTTCCAGCATTTCGAGCATCGACAA
>JAQGHS010000623.1 GCA_028291605.1 Planctomycetaceae bacterium
CGAAGTCAGAACTCCGTCAACGAAATGGGTGGGGAAAATTTTCACAAATCCTCACTGCGCTCAACGTGCGCTCTCTTGACAGCGTAGGGCCATATAGATGTTAGATGTCCGATTGGCCAAGCGACTACCACCAGAGAATAAACGCATCTTGACCAGCCTGCTCGATTTGACGAAACCAATTGATCAATTCCGCGACAAACTCTTTGGCACCTTCCGACAACTCGGTCGTCATTTTCTGAACCAACTCCGCTGGAATACCCTCTGGTAGTGGCCGTTTGAAGTCAGTTGCCGCCTGCAAAACTGGGACCATAGCAACCAGCTCTTGATTGCTGAATACAGTATAAAATGACCACTCCGAGCGAAAATCATCACCGAACAGCGGCGAACCGTTACTGAGACGCGATATCCAAGAAACGAAATGTGCGTCACAGCCTTTGGAACGCGTGAATCCACAGGAGACTAAGTCTTGATATAGCGCGCCGATCGCGGGATGGGACCAATTCGACGACTCGGTCGCAAGGTCTAGGTGATCATCGCGGGCAATTGACTTCGCGATACAGTGAACAACGAGGGCGTGAATCTCTGTTTCCATGTGAACAGTGAGCAGACCGCCGTCTGCTGGTACGGATGGCAGCTGTCGATCTTGCCGAAGAGGGAATCCGCTCTCGATCAATGTATGCAGCCACATGACCGCTTTTGAGAAACCGGGTTCACTGGACATGGTTTCCGAAAGTCGCGCCGAAGCCGCTTTCAGCACTTCGGGGTCATTGCCCCCAAGCAGTTGAATGAAGGCCGCTTGACGCCAACCGTAAAGGTTCATCCGAAGCGACAAAGTATTTCCCCATTAAACATCTAACGCCCAGGTTAACCCGCATTCTGCCGCGCCAGCGGGTTGAATAACAGATTAAACCCGCCCGCGGCACAATGTCGGATTGAACCGCTTGCTAGGCACGAACGGCCAGCATTGCGATGAGACCAATTTACCAACAATCGCGGGCGTATCACAGTGAGGACCTGAGCACAATACCCACACGCACCTGATGCCAACAAGATAATTCTGATACGAAGCGATGGAGATTACCGGCCGCTCAAATGATGATACCGCCCGGCTCGATCTGGAACGATTCGTACTGCGGGGAGTCGTCGAATACCCGCAGCACCAAGCCATCCTCAAACCGAAGAGCGAACCAATCGGGGGCGGAAACTTCGGTACCGGCCACTCGGTGACCAAGAAGCCGGTGGAGTTGGTACGGCGGGCGGGCAGGACCGTCATGCCGTCCATCAAGCCGTGTATTGACGGCATCTAGAAGTTCCCAACCACCTTCGACTGAGATCGACCCGGCTGGGTGGAAGTGGAACTGCAACTGATACAAGCCCAAGCACACTTGGGTCAATTCTGCGCCATGCAAGAAGACGAGGTTCAAGTCTGCCGGAACACCGTACATAACGGAAAAAGCTTCCTACCTAACGCCCAGACTAACCCGCGTTGTGCCGCGCGAGCGATATTGATGACACCCCAAACCCGCCCGCGGCACAATGTCGTGTTGAACCGCTTGTTACGCATTCATGCGCATCGATCACCCTGCGATTTCGTATGCACAGGCCTTTCCCAGATTGTAGCAGATGATCACGGAACAAATCGATAAACATGCAGTTGAGGTCCAAATCGCAGATTGGATGTGCCGGCCGCGCTTTCTTGAAAACACAAAGCCGGCTGCGATAAGAACAATCGGCATTACCACAATTCCAACAGTCGCGAGCAGCATTACGGTACCAGCCCACTGTCGCTCGTCCAGCCACTCAGCCCACTCGGCGACTTCACTTGGATTGGATGAGACGAGTGATGCCAAAACGGTCCCGAACAGGGCCGAAACAACGAGCAAGCTTAATAGCACGTTGTGATTTGGGGGACGCTCGCTCGGAAATGAGTTTTGATTGTTCACGTAAAACTCGAGTAACCGAAGAACAAGAGCTGCCTAACGCCCGGGGTAACCCGCGTTGTGCCGCGCGAGTAAAATTGATTACACCTCAAACTGGCCCGCGGCACAATTTCGGGATGCACCGTTTGTTAGGCGACACGCTCGATCAATTGCCGTATTGTAGTTTGATCTATTGCTTTCTCATCGACATAGGTGATGTGCTCACTGAACCACGGCTTTGACAGATACCTAACCTCAACCAAAGACTCGCAGCCCTGTTCTACGGATACCGTTTTCAAGAAATCAAGAATCGCCGCAACATCAGCGAACCAGTCACCGGATGCCGTCTTGATGTGATCAAGTCCCAGCGCAAAGCTAAAGCTCCATCGAGGGGGACCATCGGGCTCGCTGCCGTCCTCTAGCAACGAGTCGTCGCCATATTCGTCGACAGTTGGTTCCCGCTGATCACCGTAATAGATGCTCTTGGTGGACCACGCACGGTGGGCTATGAGGGCGTTGGCTCGTTGACTTAGATGTATACTGGGGTCAGTTGTGACGACGCTATCGGTAACCAACGCGACTTCATCTGGTATACGAGTCATGACGACGCCTAACGCCCAGGTTAACTCGCGTTGTGCCGCGCGAGTGATATTGATTAACACGTTAGACCCGCCCGCGGCACAATGTCGGGTTGAACCGTTTGTCAGGCCTTTCGAGTTGTTGTCTACCAGTCGAAAAACGACTCAGAATACATCCAGTATTCGGGGTCCGTCCCCAAATACCAATACCAGTTTCCTAAGACCACGTTGTACTGCGAGCATGACTTAGCCCGAAAACGTGACCACCCTTGGTCAAATCCGGATCCGTCTGTTCCCGTCAAAATGAAAATTGTGCCTGCTCGGAATTTGAGGTGAGCGAGCGGGGCAATGGTACAGAGTATGACCGACCAAAGTGCAATAAATAGAAAGCACTTCTGCCACAACTCTGGTCTTCGGTGTTCTGCTGCTATTTGCTTGCCTTCCATGAACGGACTCGGCATTTCGGTCTGGATCGACTGCCATCGATAATGTTCGGTGCGAACGGGGCCGCTTCCTTCACTGCCTAACGCCCAGGGTAACCCGCGTAGTGCCCCGCAAGTGACATTGATTACACCTCAAACTGGCCCGCGGCACAATGTCGGGTTGCACCGCTTGTTAGCTGATGTTTCAGCCCGGCGAAGTTGTGACGATATCATATACGTGCTGAGGCTGTACGATGAACTCAGTTTCACCCTGCCGCGTGAATACAGCACGCACGTACTGTTTCGCGATCGTTCCCCGGGATAGCAGATGGTCCGGGAAACCGACGGACCACTCGAACGCAGTGGATCGATCGGGATACCAGCAGCAACCTTCCAGCAAAAAGTCACGATGAGCACGGTAGATGGGGATGAACTCCGGAAGGTGCTCCCAATGCTCCCGTTCCGCCTGATCCATGGCTGCGGAGATATCTGCCGCAGGACCAGCGACCATCGGCCAGAATGTGGAAGTGCGTAAGATCACTTCAGGTGCGGTCCAAGCCTGCCCGCACAATCGCAATCGTTCCGGCGTCAACCACTCTTCCAGCGTCATCTGCTCTGAAAATGTCTCCAAGAGATAATGCGTCATGCGATCCACATCATGGAGTCCAGGAGAGAGGCGATCCCAATCATTCGGAATATACTGACCGGCCTCGATGGACTTGCGCTGCTCATACCAGCGATTGATGCGCCCAAAGAGCGGTGGATACGCGAAGTCATATTGAACTTGCGGGTGTCGCAGAACGATCCCGTCCAAGTAGGGTCGGAGATCTTGATGCAGGGTCGAGAACATCCCAATGACTTTCGAGCGTTTCAGTCAGCTAATGCCCAGGTTGACCCGCGTTGTGCCGCGCGAGCGACATTGATTACACCCCAAACCCGGCCGCGGAACAATGGCAGGTTGAACCGCTTGTTAAGCCGCACTTGCCGCGCCATTTCAGTGCTGCCCTTAGGACTGCGGGTCGAACCCGAAGACGCGCAGTTCTTGGTCGCAGCGACAGGCCTTGGCCATGCGCGCCGCCCACGCGATGGCCTCATCGCGCGAAGGCAGTTCCAACACGGTGAAGCCGCCGTCGAGCGTGGGCGCCCAAGGATAGCCGCCCATGGCAACCGCGCCGCCAGCAGAGACGAGTATGGGCGGTACGTCTTCGTCGATTCCGCCGGCGAAGACGTAAACACCGGCGGCTTTCGCCTCATCAATCACAGCGTGTGCGTCGCGGCCCACCGCTCCCAATTCGCCATCGGGCACAACCATCGCCGCGCTTGGAAAAGAGATCAGGTACTTGGCCATGGTGCTCCTTCTGGGAATTGATGGCGGTCGTGAAGCCTGTGTGCGGCCTAACGCCCAGGTTAACCCGCGTTGTGCCGCGCGAGTGAGTTGAATAACACGTTAGGCCCGACCGCGGCACAAAGTCGGGTTGAACCGCTTGCTAGTCCCTTCGCGATTCCCAATGACCAAATCCCAAGTGCAGTCATTCGGCTGTTGGAACGACGGCCCACCACCCCAAATCATCATGTCCCCAGCGAATTCCCAAGCCGCTTGATACCGTCCGCAGCAGTTCGAGTTCGGTAGCTTCGGTGCCAGCGTCAAGTAAGACTGCTGTCGTTCGAGACCCATCAGAGGCAACGGCCTTAATCGGGAGGGATGATACTGGGCAGCCTGGCCCACCCGGTTCGCCGATTCGGTGATAAGGACCGGATTCAGTAGTCATAACGCAGTCTTCTCTGTCTTGATTCCCACACGGCCTAACGCCCAGGTTTTACCGGGTCAACGCTGTAAGTCCTTAAAGAACGACGTGAATTTACCCCAGTAAGGGTGAACTTTCAATTTGCCGATAAGTCGATTCACGAATTCCGTGTCGTCCGTTCTGCGGATGTATTCAAGGGCACCATGTCGGACATCAATGTCGTCTTCATCGTCGAAAAGAAGGCGTTCAATTATGTCGTGCTCGGCTTCGCCGCCGAATCCGCCTGATATGTGCTGCGATGCATGTTGACGTACCAATCTGTCCTCATTCGAATCTGCAAACACATTCCAGACTTGCCGCTTCAGTTGACGATCAAGTGGCGATGCGTCAGTGACGTAAATGCCAACAATCTTGGCCGCTTCGATACGGGCCAGATCGTATTCATCTGCTGAGGTCAGGATGTCGAGCAACAGCTGCGAGACAATCGACTCGTTAAAGTACTCGTCGAGTTGGCAAAGGAGCTCCACCTTTGCATGATTTGTTGGACAAACGCCGAGATGGTCGCTCGCAAACGGCAATGCCCGATAGCGGGCCACGAGTTCCGCCGTTGTATTATCCATAAGTGTGATTGAACTGCCTAACGACCAGGTTAACCCGCGTTGTGCCGCGCGAGTGACAATGATTACACCCCAGACCCGCCCGCGGCACAATGTCGGGTTGAACCGCTTGATACTCATCATGGCCTCCTGTTGGGGGAGGCTGTCCTAATGTTGTCGTGATGCCCGAAGGCTCACAAGGCTGGATGTGGTCCAGCCGGTGACGGGATCAGCCAACTGGCCAACAGGAGACCGATGATGAGATTCTATCAGCAGCAACACCCATACTACTGCGGTATCGATCTGCATGCCAGAACAATGCACGTCTGTGTCATCGATGACGACGGCCGGACCCGTGAGCACGTCAACCTGCCCTGCGATCCAGGACGGTTCCTCAAGGTCATCGATTTAGAAGCCCTTGCTGATGTTCGCGAATAGAGCGATTCCTGCCCAAATCAGGAAGGATGCCCACGTCAGTGAGTTCAGTCCCATGAGAAGTAAGGCTGCTCGATCTTGACTCCACAGAAGAACTTGCAATACCGGAAAGAGAATAGGAAAACCCGGCAGGATAAATGGGACACCCAGAATGGGAAACACCCAGCCCGCGATTCGATGGCGAACCTGCGGCGCTTGTCCAGTCTCGCCTAAGATGAACAATTGGTCGAACGCGTTAGCCGAGAGCCGAAAATGCACATACGAAAGGACGGGAATGCCGAATGCATAAAGCAACCATGTCATTCTGTTCGTCCTCACTGCGCTCAACGTGCGCTCTCTTGACAGCGTAGGGCCATATAGATCTGGGGCTCACCTTAACTTCGATCACTAATCCTTGTCTTTCTCAGTCTCAAACGATTTCAACGCATCAATTCGTTTCCAAGCTGCCTTGCGGACGATAAAGTGTTTCGTGACTATCGTAGGATCGTCGCGACTCGCAGGTGGAATCGTTCCTTCTTCCAGTATTCCGCTGATCGATACGGGTTTGAAGTGCAAATCTTGCGGCCAATCGGGCATCTTTTTCTTCTCACCCAGATAGATTTCCGCACCGCGATAGTAGAACCACCAGGAGACTCCGTCATTGCTGACCTTTCCGCGCAGCTGAACCTGGCGTCCCACCTGATCCTCCAGTCGCACCAGTTGTGACGTTCCCTGGTCGCGTCGAAATGTCGCAGCGTCATCCGTTTTGCGGATGGTCCCCGTGGCTTCCACCAGCTTTCCGGAAATATCCGCAGGCCAAGGTGCACCGGAGTCCGTGAGCAATCGCCAGTCTCGGGCGACTACATAGGCCCGCCCGTCGACCGATTGCGCGCAACCCGAGATCGTCGCTGTCCGGTCCACAAAATCAGCGGGCGACCAGACGATCGGATCAATACGTTTGCCGCGATAGACTTTGAAACTGTGTCGAAATTGAAATCCGACTGCTCCCCCCTTTAGCTCCAGGCGGCGGTACGCCTCAGGTGGAATTCCGCTAAATGCACCCGTTTCATAGCCTTCGAATTCATAGGTTTCTCCGTACTTCAGTTTGGGGCCAAACTCTTCGTAGAATGGAGTGAGCTGAATTTGAATGTGTTCCTGGGTCGCCGTGCCATTGATTCTGCGGACTCGCAAGTTCGGCCCGCCTCCGCCCCCCTTAAATGGACCATCGACGACGATGCCCTGCACGGTCAGAACCGTACCCGGTGGTTCGCCCAACTTGCCGACCAGGCGGTAGCCCGAGTCTTTAGGGAATGGAATCGAAATATCTTGAGGTCTCTCCTGGCTGAATGCGGAAGGAGAGGCACAACACAGAACGACGACGAGAACCAACATGCGTGTCATTCAATGATCCCGGAAGGTTTTCACGGCTTAACGCCCAGTTTGAAGTTGCCAAGCATCGAGAGCTGACTGAAATGTATCAAACTGGCCTTGCTTGTACAGCACGAACCGGACGAGATCGATGCCCGTGTGGCTGTTTAGAAACCTGCCGACGGTATCAATTGCAATCTTCGCAGCATCGGTTATTGGAAAACGATACGCACCAGTTGAGATGGCAGGAATCGCGATGGATCTGCAGTTGAAGCTCAGCGCTGCCTGCAACGCGAGCACGTGAACCTGGCGCAGCTGATCGCGTGCTTTTTCCGCATATTGTTCGTTGTAATAGGGGCCTACGGCGTGGATGACGTACTTTGCCGAGAGCTTACCAGCGGTTGTCGTCTGGACGTGGCCGGTTTGACATCGCCGCCCCTTTTCGTCCGCGGGCAACTGCAAGCAAAGTTCCTTGAGTTCGGAACCAGCCGCGCGATGAATCGCGCCATCAACGCCCCCACCGCCCGTCAACTTTGTATTCGCCGCATTGACGATAGCCTCGGTCTGCTGATCGACAATGTTGCCGAGTACAAGTTCAACGGCCCCATGTGCAAATTGACGCATGTCTGAAGGGCTCCAGAGGAAATTGCCTATCGCTTCGTTTAACCCGCGTGTTCCCACAGGTTGAAATGATATACCAAACCCGGCCGCAGCACACATCGGGTGAATCGCTTGTCAGGCATTCGATTGACAATTGAACGACTTCTTACCGGGACCTGTTAGCGGCGTAATCGTAACGACTTTGCTGAAGCGAGACGCATAAATGAAAGTCGCGATTGATGCGGCGAGGATACAGACGCCGGGCCAGCCCAACATTTCGCTGAGGCGACGGGCCTGCCACAGAGAATCCGCGAGACCTGCGGCCAACAGGAACACAGACGCCACCACGAACAACGCGACTGCCAGAGTCAGAGAGTTATCCTGCTTCGCCCGTGGTGGTAGGCCACGTCGAGCGGGAATCTTTTGAGAGGCCAACAATTCAGAGCCGCGCTGGATGAAATACGCGTCATTCAACGCGACTGCCGAAGAGGCAGGGGAAAACCACATTAAACAACCGCATGCGGGACATGGGGCGTCACCTGGGGGATCCGAGGGCTCGATGCAAACATGTGCCCCGCAGGTGGGGCACTGTCCGGAGCGACCCTCAGGAGTGCGGGATGAGATTATCGTGTTGCACTCCTTCTCTACCGACTATCGCCCAGGTTATTTCTTCATTCCACGCAGCTTCAGGTATTGTATGGGACAACTAAGGACTCGTCACCGTGAGTGTGACATTGTTCGCGCTATATCCGACCAGGAACGACTTCGTACCCGGGATGGTTGTCCCAGTCACCACGGCAAATTGCCCGGCCAGCGAAACCGACGAAACGAAGAATTGGAACGTGTTGCCGACGGCGGGATTGAAACCATTGGCCAGCGTGAGATTCAAAGTGCCGTTCAGCGCGGTGGATCCGCTCACCAGGAAGCGGTCGAACAATGTCCCCGGGGTCAGGCCGCCAATTTGAATCGACAAACTGCCGGCTGCGGTCTGGGTGTAGTTTCCAGTGATCGACAAGGTGCCAGTCGCTGAACCTGACGAATCTCCGACAAAAATCGAGCCGGCATTGGTCACGTTTCCTGTAATCGTCCCTGTTCCAAACAGGCGACCGCCCGTTCCCAGGGAGAGCGTGCCTCCCATGATGGAGCTGGCCGTGTCGATCGTCACATCCACATTTGTAACCACGGTTGTCCCCACACTGAGACGAACCTGACCTCCGTTGTCGGCGTCAATGGACGAAGTCGTTCCGCTCGAATCTGTGAAGGAGTTGAGCGACGAAAGTTTCACTTGGCTACCGGTTCCCGTCGCCAAGATCTGCGTTGCTCCGTCGGGAATTGACTGCAGACCGGTGAGATTAATGGTTGCACCGGCGAACGCCCGGATAAATACAGCGCCGCTGGTTGCTCCGTGCAGCGTCGTCAAGTTGGGCAGCGCCAGTGTGCCGCCATTGTCTGCTTGCAGGAATGTATTAAAGCCTGCTCCCGAGTACGCGGTCACCGCAAGCAGATTGAGCACGGCATCGTGATCCGCCAGAACATTGACCGTATTAATGTTCGCCAGTTGGCTGGTATTCATGCTGCTGGTCGCACCATCCAGCGTCAAGTCGACAAACTGCAGATTGGTCAGCAACGGAATCTTGACGTTTCCGCCGTTCTCGGCTTCGATACTGGAAGTGGCCCCGCTCGAGTCAATGAACGTCGTCAGCAACGGCAGGTTAACGATGGCCGCACCGGTCGCCAGGACCTGCACCGCTCCGTCGGGAATCGATGAAAGGCTTGGGAAACTCAATGTCCCGCCGGCGAACGCCCGCACAAACACCGCACCGGCCGTGGCTCCATGCAGCGTGGTCAAGTTCGGCAGGTTGAGTGTGCCGCCGTTATCGGCCTGGATGAACGTATTAAAGTTCGATCCCGAGTAGCTCGTCACGGCAGGCAGATTCAACACGGCATTGTGGTCCGCGAGCAGATTGACCGTATTAATGTTCGCCAGTTGGCTGGTATTCATGCTGCTGGTCGCACCATCCAGCGTCAAATCGACAAACTGCAAATTGGTGAGCAACGGGATCTTCACATTCCCGCCATTCTCGGCCTCGATGCTGGAAGTGGTTCCACTCGAATCCGTAAACGTGGTGAGTGACGAGAGGTCCAGCACGCTGCCCGTGC
Source organism: Planctomycetaceae bacterium (assembly GCA_028291605.1). Lineage (GTDB taxonomy): Bacteria > Planctomycetota > Planctomycetia > Planctomycetales > Planctomycetaceae > JAKFVC01. Next base: position 9,803 of record JAQGHS010000623.1, read on the forward strand.
CAGTCGCCAGAAACTGCACGGCTCCGTCGGGAATCAATGGCAGATTCTGCAGGTTCAGTGTTCCACCAGCGAACGCCCGCGCAAACACGGCACCGCTCGTGGCTCCATGGAACGTCGTCAAATTGGGAAGTGCCAGGGTGCCGCCGTTATCCGCTTGAAGGAAGGTATTGAAGTTGGTTCCCGAGTAGCTCGTCACACCAGGCAGGTTAAATATCGCGTTGTGGTCCGCGAATACGTTTACTGTATTGATGTTCGTAATCTGGCTGGTATTCAGGCTGCTGGTTGCTCCATCCAGCGTCAAATCGACAAACTGCAGATTGGTCAACAACGGGATCTCGACGTTGCCCCCAGACTGGGCTTCGATGCTCGAAGTACTGCCACTCGAGTCCGTCAGCGTGGTCAGCAACGACAGGACCACCACGCTTCCCGTGTCAGTTGCCAGGATTTGTACCGCGCCATCGGGGATGGATGTCAGATGCTCCAGTTGGACCAGACCTCCATCAAATGCGCGTATGAACGCGGCGCCGCTGGTTGCTCCGTGTAATGTCGTCAAATTCGGTAAGTGAACCTCGCTGTTATCACCATTCGCCTGAATAAATGTATTGAAACTGGATCCCGACAGGCTGGTAAATGCTGGCAGGTTGAGTACGCCACCGGTACTGGCAAAGAAACTGGCCCCGGTTGTCGTCACCAGGTTGGGGAATGTCACGACTTGCCCATCCTCGACGGTGATTGACGCATTCGTCACTGACGTGAATTGATTGACGGGCAGCGTCCCGATTCCGATTTGGAGATTGATCTGGTCCAGGCTGGTGAGATTTCCCAGTGAAATCGTACCGCCGGAACGGACCCGAATCAGCGATGCACCGTTGTTTGTATCGTCCACGAAGGTGGCCAGCAGCGGCGCACTGATCGTACCCGCATCGGCGTAGACTTGAGTCGTTCCACCATTCACCGCCTGTAACGCGGGCAGATTCACAGTGCCGCCGCTGAAGCCGCGGACAAACAGGGCCGCGTTTGAAGTACCGCCGGTCAGTGACGTCAAGTTCGGAAGATTGATCTGACTGTTGGCGTTATCAACCTGAATGAACGTGTTCGATGTCGATCCCGAATAGGTGGTGACGGCCGGCAGATTGAGAACACCGCCGGTATCTGCAAAGAAGCTGGAACCGGACGTCGTCGCCAGATTGGTGAACGTTGCGATCTGGCCCTCTTCGGCCGTGATGGACGCATTCGTGATGGCCGTGAATTGGTTAATCGGAAGCGTACCCAGTCCGAGTTGCAAGTTGACCATATCGAGGCTGGTGAGATTGCCCAACTGAATGGTTCCACCTGCATGAATTCGAATCAGCGAGCTGCCGTTGTTCGGCGTGTCATCGACAAATGTGGCCAACAGCGGAGCACTGATCGTACCCGCATCGGCGTAGAACTGAGTCGTTCCGCCGTTGACAGCGGACAACAATGGCAGATTAACTGTGCCCCCGGTGAAACCACGGACAAACACCGCGGCATTCCCGGCCCCCCCCGTCAGAGTCGTCATGTTCGGCAGGTTGATCTGGCTGCTGGCGTTGTCAGACTCGATAAATGTATTCGAGTCGGAGCCTGCATAACTCGTGACCGCTGGCAGATTCAGGACTCCGCCTGAGCTGGCAAAGAAACTCATCCCTGTAGTCGTCGCCAGATTCGTAAACGTGGCGGTTCGGCCATCTTCGACAGTGATTGAGGAATTCGTGATCGATGTCATTTGGCTGATCGCCAGCGTACCAACTCCGAGTTGCAGGTCGATCAGATCGAGGCTGGTGAGATTGCCGAACAGAATCGAACCGCCCGCGTGCACTCGAATCAGCGACCTACCATTGTTCGGCGTATCATCTACGAAACTCGCGAGCAACGGCGCATTGATTGTCCCGGCGTCAGCGAAGAATTGAGTCGTCCCGCCACTTACCGCCGGCAGCAGGGGGAGGTTCACCGTACCGCCGGTGAATCCACGGACAAACACCGCGGCATTCCCGAGGCCGCCCGTGAACGTCGTTAAGTTTGGTAGATTGACCTGGCTATTCGCATTGTCGGCCTCAATAAACGTATTATCACTACTTCCGGAGTAGCTCGACAGGATGGGGAGATTAAGTATTCCTCCCGTATTGGCAAAGAAGTTGACACCAGTGGCGGTCGTCACCTTCGTAAATGTCGCTGTCTTTCCCGCCTCGACTGTGATCGAAGAATTGGTGATCGACGTGAATTGACTGATCGCAAATGTCCCTGTTCCCAGTTGCAGATCCACTTCGTTGAGACTGGTGAGAGTGCCGAACACAATGGTGCCCCCGGCATGGATGCGAATCTGGGATGTACCATTATTGGGCGTGTTATCAATGAAGCTCGTCAACAACGGCGCCGTGATCGAGCCGGCATCGGCGAAGAACTGGGTCGAACCGCCGGTCACGCCCGCTAGCGTGGGCAGATTCACCGCTCCACCCGAGAAAGCTCGTACGAACACTGCGGCGTTTCCGCTTCCGCCTGTCAATGCTGTCAAGTTCGGCAAATTGATCTGGCTATTCGCATTATCTGCCTCAATAAAGGTATTGAAGCTCGCTCCCGTGTAACTGGTCACTCCCGACAAGTTCAAAATGCCGCCATTAGTCGCCACGACAGTACCGCCGTTCAAATTGGTCGCTCCGGTCGCATTGATGATAGTCGACGCTCCGGTGGCCACCAGCGAACCGGAACCGGTCACTGTCAGCGTTCCCTGGATCAGGGATGTCGTGCCTCCGTTGATCGTCAACGTGCCACCTGAAATGGTCAGCGGCTCGGCGGTCTGCAGACTTTGCACGGTGTGATTCCCGGTACTGTGAGTCACAGTCGGATTCGCACCGATGCGGTCAATCAACACGTCATCATTGGGACCGGGAACCACTCCGGTGCTCCAGTTTGCGGGATTGTCCCAGGCTCCGTTGGAATCGCTGTTCCACACGACCGTCGTCGGGGCCAGGTTCACATAATTCGTGAAAGTCAACGTCGCATTGACGGTCGCCTGGTTACCGGGAACATCAGCCAGGATGGATTTATTGACCACTAACTGGAACTTGCCCTTGGGTAAGGGTGCCTGCGGCAGGACAATCACGCGATTGGCCGAAGCCGCCTGGATACTGGCCAGCGGGACAATGGAGTCGTCTCCACCACCCAGGACCCCGTCATTGCCCAAATTCGTCAGCGTCACGCCGGACAGATTCAGCAACGACGGATTGATCGCCTCACTGAACCGCAAGCTGATCGCGTTGGTGTCAAACGCCACATCATTGTTGCTGGGAGTCGTACTGATCAGGGTCGGAGGCACAACATCCGGCAATAAGCCAAACGTCAGCGCGTTCGACAATGTCGAGTTTCCGCCCGTATCGGTCGCCCGGACCTGCACGATCGCTTGAGTGCCAGCAGCGGCAATGGCCGGCATGATCGCGAAGAAATCGAACGGAGCCTGGACGTCGTTCGCCTGCACGACGCCGTTCACCAGCAATTCCACGTTGCGAACCTGCACGTCGTCCGAAGCTACGACATGGATCGGAACAGAACTCCCTTCCACCACCTGGGTTCCCGGAGTACCCGGCGCGACATCCGTCACGTTGCTGGAAATGGCAACTGTCGGCGGCTGACCCAGGGCGTCAAATGCCCGGTATGTGACGACCTGCAAGTCACCCTCACCGTCCGCAACAAATGCAATTCCGGAGGCGATCGTCAATGACTCTGGCATCGACGGGAGCACGATCCGATTCAGGAACGCGAATGTATTGGAGGGGTCCGACACATTGAGCAGCGCAATTTCTTCAGAACGTGGCTGCGTCAGAGTCTCACCCGCCAGCAGCGCGAGGCCGGATCCGTTGGTCACCAGCGCATTATTCGCCAGGCCGAATTGGCCGTTATCCACGCCACTGATGAGCAGCAGACTATTCGGGTTCGCCACATTGACGGTCACAAATCCGCCTTGCGGCAAATCGCGAGCGACGGCATACGCGACCCCATTATCGACAAACACCTTTCCGCCACCCTGCGGCAAAGTCAGCGACCCGCGCAGCGTCATCACCAGTCCGGCAGTGTCGATGACGCGGAGGACGTTTCCGGAGTCCATAGTGTACAGCCACGTTCCCTGGCGGGTCAGGCCGGTAATCGCTCCGCCGCCGGGAACTACAGTCTGGAGGAAGTCGCCGGTCAGCTCATCATACGACCGCAGTTGCCCACCGACCGCCACGTACACCGTGCCATCGCTGATTTCCACCGCACTGGCATTCACGTTGAGAGTTCGAATTAGTACCGGATGTACGGGATCAGAGATATTCACAAAATGCAGACCGCCGGCATTCGCAGCGACAACGGCAATCTTCGCGGTCAAATCAGCATCCACATCGGTCGCGTCACCTGGCAGATCCAGTTCACTGAGCGTAATCGGACGTTTGAACTCCGAGAGATCCACGATCGCCAGACCATACGAGCCCGTCGCGACAAATCCCGTCAGCGTCGCCGGTGACAGCGGGCTGCCCGCGACGACGATCTCCTCGGCGGTACCATTCAAAGCCAGGCTGGCAGTCAGTCCGACTTTCAGGGGGCGATTCGATAGCGGGTCGAGATTCTGTTTCACCTCGGCAAAATCGCTGATGCCGTCGCTGTCGGTGTCAGTCTTGTCCACGTCCGAGCCGATCGCAAATTCCGCATCGTCTGGCAGCCCATCACCATCGGTGTCGGGCGCCGTGCTGACATGCAGCGACAATCCGGTAGTCGGATCGAAACGTTCCCCTGGCGGTGCAGTCTTCCCCGTCCCAGTAGCAACCAACCCACTTCCCGGATCATAGATTGTCAACTTATATTGCTGGTTTCCAGGCACGATCGCCTCGAAATGGCCGCCGTCGTCGCTGCGGAGTCGCACCACCAATGGATTCGGCTGAATGTTCGGGAAACGCATGACAACATATTCATCGTTCCCCTTCTGCGTCGGCGGAATCGAGTTGGTGTTCGCAACACACGGATCGTCAGGATCCGGTGGAGGCGGAGGGGGTGGAGGAGGCGGGGGAGCATAGAAATGCCATCCCGGATGAGTGATCCCCGATCCAGGATCTGAACTGATCGACAGCCCGTCAGCAGAAACGGTCATCGTCCCTTCTACTGACATCAATCCGGTCGCGTGATCAAAGCTGATGAACGGAAGCTTCGCGCCCGGAGCGGCACCCACAAAGTTGGGCACTGTCAGTGAGACCGGAATCGTAAACTGCGCGACCCCGGGGGCTTGCACAGTAAAACTGAAAGGCAGGTCTGTCACTCCGTTCGGCAGCATCATGCGCACAAAGTCCGAGGGAACCACACTGATCCCAAACTGGGCGTTGCTCATGACTTGCCCGTCGAAGCCGATTGCCGTATTAGGATACGCCGTCATACTAACCACTGCGACCTGCTCGGCGGTGAGATTCAATCCCGCAGCAGATTCGAGGCCAATTGTGGTCGGAACATTGTTGCTGATCGGGTGCAGTACCACGGTGGGGATACGCGGCAGATAGAATTCCTTCATGTCCTCCATGGCCCAGTTTTCGGTACCGGGAATCGAATTCACGTCCATGACCATTTCTGGAAAATAGACGCCCGTCGGCGCATTGGTGGCGAAGCCCCCCTGGATGACTAGCTTCACATCACCCGTGGGGACTGGATCGAGCAGGAATTTCCCGTTCGCATCGGTGAATACGGCCTGGTCTTCCTGCCCCAGGACAAACACTTTGACTCCCGCCAGGGGATGCAGGTAGACATCATCGTCGGTATTGAGGGCTCCGTCCGGTCCGGCTCGGACGTCATCAAAATCGTGCGGGATGAGATCCGCGCCCGGATCCACGATAATTCCGGCAATGGTCGTCCCGGGAACACCGGTCGTGCTCACCGTGCGGAAACTCGTGTGGAGCGTCCCGCCGGGCGTGCCGTCGGAGTCGGCATCCAGGGGCGTGCCGTCGGCCGCATGAATGGCGGAACCGTCGACGGCGATCTCAATGGTCGCGCCACCCGGCATTGGACTGCTGAAAAAGATCCAGGCATAGGTGCCATCGTCACCCGGAACAACGGTAATCGGCAGATTCTGGCCACTGACACTGGCGTGGAAGTTGGCCGCGGTCAACGTCGTGACATCGACCGGACGCGAGAACGTAAACTTCGGATGAAATGTCACGCCGACGTCGCTGGCATCGTGCTTGGGAGTCATGTCCACGATTTTCAGCGGCACGGCAGAATTCAGCGTCACATTGATATTCGTCGACGCTGAATTCCCGGCGGCGTCGGTGGTGGCGACATGCAGCACATGCGATCCTACCGACAACTTGCCTATCTCAAGAGAGACGTCGAAGGCCCCCGTTTGAGGATTGAATCCGATGGGCATCGCCGGATCACTGTCAAAAGCATAACTGAGTGCCACGATCTTGGAACCCGTGGGATTCGCCGTTCCGGTCAGTCGTGAACCGTCAGCGAGCTGACCACTCACAACGGGGCTGGTGATCGCGAACGTCGGCGCTACCGTATCGAGTGTGAACGCGACATCCAGCGGATCGGTCGCGTTACCGATCGCGTCCTGGGCGACGAACAGGACGTGATGGACTCCCTCGTCGGCTCCGGTGGTCGCCAGGTTCAACGGAATACTGAAAGCCCCTGTACCCGCATTAAACGTCACGGTGACCGGCGCCGCCCCGTCGATCCGGGCGATGAGTTTCGAGACGCCGGCGACCGCATCAATGACGTGCCCGGTCAGCGTGAGACTCTGATTATCCACTGCGGAATAATCATCCACGATGATCTGGGGCGGTTGCGCGTCGTGGCCCGAGAAGGCGTCGATGACCGTCTCACCCACTGCGTGGCCGGCAGCCAGTCCGTCGAGATTCGAGGTGAGATAGTGGATGCCGCCGTAAACGCGGCTCATGCCCGCTTCGCTCGCAGCCTGCTCGAAGCTGGTGTAGCTGCGAGTCACATTCGGCAGACCAATCGACGTCGACGAGAACGCCACATTGTCGCCAAAGAGATTCGTGAGCACTTCGGAGGCCGCACCGCTGAACGCACTGTGGCCGGACACATATTCGGGGAAGGCCGGCGTGCCGAGCAACGGTTGCCAATCCGCATCGGGGGCAGTCGCGGCGTTGCCGTCTGAGTCGGCAGCCGGGATGGAAGTGATCGGCCGCCAAAATTCAAACGTGTACTTCGCATTCCACGCGACAACGCCCGCATCCATCATCGCGAGGTTCAGCATCGCCAGCATGCGTGCATTAGCCGACAGACTGTTCCCGGCGTCAACGGCCACGCGCTTGGCGATTTCATTCCAATGTCCTGGTGGCGTGAACGTCCCCTGTCCATCAACCCAGAACCGGGCAATCTGAGTCTGGTCTGCAGTGCGTGTCGCGCTGTCCGCGGCGCCAATCGCTTTGACCTGATTGAAGTCGGCTGCCCATTGTGAACTCGTCAGGGCAGGGGGGCCATCCGGCAGGTAATCGTCTGGATTACTAATGATGAACGGTGCCACATTCGGCCAATTCGCTTGCACAGCCGGCAGAAACATCGGTGCGGTGGGCTGCCATTGGCCGGGATCGCTGCCCGGAATATAGGTCAGGAAATCTCGCGAGCCGTCCTGATCGCGCATGGAGAGGATCGCATCCGCAATAGCGCGCCCGAATTGCAATCCGTCGGCTTTCGACTGTCCCTCAGGGATGCTCGCCAACGAGATCGCTAGTTGATCACTAACGATTCCCTGCTGCGTGGGATATTCGTGCGACAGGATGCGTTCCGCCGCGCCCGCCACCGCGGCTGCCAACGATGCCCCGGCCGGAGCTGCCAGCGAAACATAGAAACCGGGCACACCATCGAATGCGCTCACCAGGTCATAAGCAGCCAGCGACTCCATCGCCAGAATCCGTGAGGCAATCAACGGGTCAGATCCGTCACGTTGAATGGCCGCCAATGTCTGTCCATTCCAATCGAGAACGACGTCACTCGACGAGGCCTGGTTCAACCGCGTAAAGGTGGCCGACTGCTGCACCGGGTTGCCGAGGCCATTTGTCGCGCTGACCGTGAATGAATTCTCACCGACCGCTAACGCGACATTTGTGAATTGAAATACTCCTGCCGTGTTGGCAACGGTCGTGTCGCCAGTATCCACCAGCGTGACCGACGCTTGCGGCGTAGTCTCACCGACAAGCGTCACGCGGGCGACGGACGTTTCCGAGTCACCGACTGTCCCCGTATCAGAAGTCGGGGAGAGACTGAGCGTCGGCGTGACCACCACGCTCGTCACGAGTGTAAAGCTTAAGTTGAAGAGCGCGGACGATTCGCCGAACTTGTCGGCGACCTGGAGATGCAACGTGTGCTCACCGTCGGTCAAGACCCCTGGAAAGCGACTTTCCAGTGCACTCTGGCTGAGAGTGAACGAGCCATTGACCTGCACGAACGAGGAGAGATCCACGAAATTCACGAGGGACGCGGCATCATACCCGCCGATCAGCTTACTCCCGGGCGCGAAGCCGGTGACATTCCCTGCAATCGACGGGTCGCTCGTCACCTGGTCGTTGTTGTTGGGGCCGGTATCATTCGCCAGTTGAGCAGTCACCAGCGGCAAGGTGGCCGCAACGTGGAATTCGACCGCCTTAAACTTCGCGGCGGCCTGACTCTGTGTGGAGATGGCGACCGCGTCGGTTTCCGTTCCGCCATCGACCGTCATGGGCTTCGCCACGCTGACTCGCCGCGAACTATCGCCATCGATTCCGAGTCGCAGCACATCCGTCCCGGCCCCCAACGACACCGCCAATTTGTTGTTGAACTGCGTAGTTCCCGAGAAATCCGTTCTGCGGTCGAGCAAGATGCCATCGTCGCCGTCGCCGCTATCCAAGGTCGCTTTCTTCACGAACTGCGCATCGTCGATCTGCAGCAGATCACTGCCGGCATCCAGCGTCAGCTTTGTCGTGCCATTCACTTTCACGTTGTGAATGTCGACGACATCGGCCCCGTCTCCTGTGTCGACAATCAGATTCTTCGGCAGCGCGTTCGCACCTGTGAACCCTTGAATCACGATCTGATCATTCCCTCCGGCCAGAAATGCCCGGAGGTCCTTAGTCAGCCCCTGCAGTTCCACAAACTGCTGGCTGTTAACAGTTCCGCCTGCTACGGAGATCCGCACCGATCCGGGCTGACCGGCAGGCTGGACCGTCACTCGATCGGCATCGGCCGATCCGGTGATCGTCAAGATTCCCTTGCTGAGCGACGCCGTAATATTGCTGGCCAGAAAGACGCGATTCTCCAGCCTTTCCACCATCGCCGCCCAATAGTCCCCCACCGCGTTGTCGTATCGCCGAGCTGACGATTTGCGCCGCGATCCAGACGTGCCGTGTAATCGAAAGGGGAAGAGCTTCATCAGATTTGCACCATCTGGATGTTTGGAAAGACCGATGTACGTCTCGGACCTCGAGTAGAGAGTTCACAAGAAGATGCGAGATCTCGCCCCGTAGTTCCTGACGTCCCTCATTACAGTCATGTTAAAAAGGGCGTGCAATTGCAATTCGGGGACTTCGAACCATGTGACCGGAGATTTCACCGCCCCGAGAAAATCTCAACCACTGACGGAACGTCCACGACTCGACATTGATTTCCGTCGCGACAACAACTTCCAGCGAACGACCAAGCGGAGCAATTCGATTCGCAGTCGGGGCAGATCGCATGGGGACCGATGTCCTGAAAGGGACGCCGAATACATCCAATTATCGGCGAAAACAGGACGTTCGCTGAATCTGCAACTGGTCTGGAATCAATCGGTTACACTATTTGGAAGCCGCGAACAGATTTCGAAGAACGGAGAGTTCAGGACACCCGGAGAACAAGACCAGTTGCCTGAATCGTTGACGAGTGATGACGAGTGTCGTTGGCAACGTGATTCACTTCATCGAGTGCTCGATGGTGCATCACTACTCCCACAAGAACGGGATGCGGTACTAGTTCTATGTGTGCCTTTCGGCGCAGAAACCAAGCTGTAACACGTGCGCGGCGCCGCTTAACTACCGCTGCTGGTTAGCCTCCCCGGAACCCAGGATATGGATTGGAGCGCAGCAGCTGGCTTCCATGTTGACCGCTGCGTTGGTACGCGTCCATTGAGCAATGGGGCGGCCATCACGCCGCCACCACGATCCAGCCTGGACCTGCGGGCAGCCGGCGGGTGAGTCCTCCCACGTTTCCTGCCGGCCATACGGCGTGAGGTCGAGCAACTGCAGGGTGGGCAACATGGCCTCGATCCCTCGCCACTTCGTTTCATACGTTTCGAACACCTGGTCGCCGGTCCGCAAGTAGCAGCGGAGGTCACCACCGTCGCGGGTCGCCAGCACGTCTCCCGAGTCGGCGGTCGAATACCACGGCGCCGTCCAGGCCATGAAATCTCGGTAGGCGATGAGTTCGTTCAGCGGGCCGCTGCTGAAGACGGCGTAGTGCACGTCGCGTTCGGCCAGATAGGCGCGGACTTCGGAGTTCATCGCCGTCTGACTGTGCGTGCAGCCTTCACATTGCTGCTGGTGAGGCGCGCCCTTCTTCCACATGAAGTGATAGACGATCAACATGCGCCGGCCTGCGAAGACATCGTGCAGAGCGACGGGGCCATCCGGCCCCACCACCTTGACTGGCTCCATCCGCGTCATCGGCAGGCGCCGCCGAGCGGCGGCCAGTTCATCGCCGGCACGTGTGTGCGCCTTCTCGCGGACCAGTAGTTCAGCACGAGCCCGTTCCCACTCATCACGGGAAACGATTTTGGGGCTTGCAGATTCTGCCATGGCGTTCTCCCATACACTCGCGAGGTCTTGGAAATTCGATTGCACTGATCACAGGGTGAGAGCATCAACCGCGGCACGCCGCCTCGATGGCCGCGATGTCGATCTTTTTCATCTGCATCATCGCATCGAATGCGCGTTTGGCGACCGCGGGATCGGGATCCGCAACCGCGCGGATCAGAACCACGGGAGAAATCTGCCAGGACACGCCCCATTTGTCTCTGCACCACCCGCACTGGCTCTCTTCCCCGCCGTGGCCGACGATGGCGTTCCAGTAGCGATCCGTCTCGGCCTGGTCAACAGTTGCGACCTGAAACGAGAACGCTTCACTTTGCTTGAACGCGGGACCGCCATTGAGGCCAATGCAAGGAATCCCCATGACGATAAATTCGACCGTCAGCACATCCCCCTTCTTCCCCGATGGAAAATCTCCCGGTGCGCGGTGCGACGCGCCCACCGATGAATCGGGAAAGGTCTGGGCATAAAACTGCGCCGCGTCCTCGGCTCCACCGTTGTACCAAATGCAAATCGTGTTCTTTGCTGGTTTCGCCATTTCATTTCTCCTGCCGTGAGTAGTCCAATGCCGGCGATATTAGAGCGGTTTCACTTAATGTTTACGTCCTCGAGAGCGTTTGAGAGTATGAGGGTGCGAGAGTAACGGGGTAGGAGGGCCGATTTCGATTGGCCTTTTCTTTACTCTCACACACTCACAGTCTGGTACTCTCATACTCTTAGTCGCCGCCAACCTTTTGTTAAAGCGCCATAGCTCGGCCGACATCCCTCGATTCCGCCAAAACAACCGCACTTCTTGTGCCACTCCCGGCTGCCCCATTATACATCGCATCGTTTTGGGGCCGAGTGCAAATTCAGGAGTGTCATTGTTAAGATAGATTTCATATACCTCTAAGTAGACCTTCAGAAATGTCTGCGCTGTAAGCCACGCTCGCCAGAGCGTGGGAATCCAAGGTAAATCGCCCGCGTTCTGGCGAACGCGGCTACATCGCGTTTTCCGACAACGGGGTTGATCATTCTGCAGGAGAATGAGCGTGTCATTTGATCGATTTGTGGAGCAGATTCACACAGCCGAACAACTCTCGGCACTCATTGGGACGCCTTCGGACTTTTCTCTCCGCAAAGAGTTGAAGAGGCTCGATGAGCACATGCGGAAGTTTATTGCTCATTCACCGTTTGCCGTTCTCAGCACCCACTCAGCCGCTGGACGCTGCGATGCATCACCTCGAGGCGACACCCCCGGGTTCGTGCATGTCGTTGATGATCAGACGTTGTTGATTCCCGATCGCCTGGGCAACAAGCGCGTTGACAGCTATCGCAACATTTTGGAGACAGGCCGAATTGGTTTGCTCTTTATGGTCCCCGGCCTCGGGGAAACCTTGCGTATCAACGGCCGCGCGATCCTCATTACCGACCCTGCGTG
>JAQGHS010000657.1 GCA_028291605.1 Planctomycetaceae bacterium
ATGACGTTCGCCCAGAACCTCGATCCATCTTTGCGCTGCCGCCAGCCCTCGTCCTCAAATCGTCCTTCCGCCTTCGCGACATTCAACTCGTGCAGGGGCCAATCTTTGGCGTCAGCTGGGTAGAAACGGGAGAAGTGCTGGCCAATGATCTCACCCGCCGTGTAGCCCTTCAGCCGTTCAGCACCCCGGTTCCAAGTGGCGACACGCCCTTCAGCATCCAGCATGAAAATGGCGTAATCCGAAGTCCCATCGACCAGCCAGCGAAGTTGTTCTGCTTCGCGCTTCGCTTGTTGCTTTTCCCGGAACAGTTCAGCGAACCCGAGGACCTTCGCTCGCAGAACGACCGGCAGCAGCGGCTTCACCAGAAAATCGACTGCGCCGAGTTCATAGCCTTTTTCCAGAGTTTCGCGATCGAGGTCTCCCGCTGTCAGAAAAATGATGGGTGTGCGGCGCGACCGCTCAATTTGGCGAATGAGCTTGGCCGTTTCGAATCCATCGATGCCCGGCATCAGGACATCGAGCAGTACTACCGCGAAATCATCCCGTCGGACCAGTCTCAGAGCTTCCTCGCCAGAAATTGCATCGACAAGGTTCTCACCAAGTTCATCAAGCACCACCCGTAACGACAAAAGATTAGCCGGATTGTCGTCCACGAGCAGTATATTCGCCTTCCATCTGGCGGTGGGGCTCTGATCCCTCGGAGCGATATTCGGCAGTTCTGTCATGCAATATCCCCGATGCAAAATGAAACGCCAAGCAAGCTTGACTACGGCGATTGTTCTGAAAGGTAAGGGGATTTCCTATCTTAGACGCTGAGTGCCTTCTAAGAAGTCCGAAATACTAATCCTTTGACCTGCGTTTAGGAACGGCGAATTCGTCTGCGGGAACAAGGTTTGCGTTAGTGCGGCGGGAGTTAGACGAAAAAGTGGCGGAATCAATCGCTTCTGGTCTTTCGAAGATCAAGGTGCGCGCTGAACGATCGGGAATTGCGAGGCTGCAAACGCGAAACTGGTTAAAACATCAATTCGCGGTTGCCGACACCGCAGTAATCGGTGTTCACGGTGGAGAGAGAAGAATGCGAGTTCAACGTCCTTCAAATCATGTGCCACAGGTCGGCCGTCAAGGCGTTTCCAATGTGATGCTTGTCGCGTTGTCGGGATGCCTGCTGGCCTTACAGATGGCGACGACGCAAGTACCGGCCGTTGAACCCGCAAAACAGTCGGGATTTATTCCATTCGATACTTCGCACCTCATGGGCTTGCCAGACTCTCACCCAGTTTTCGGAGTCGAGAACGCATTTCCTCAATTGTCGTTCGTTCGACCGGTCGATTTGACGAACGCCAACGATGGCTCGAATCGGATCTTCGTCGTGGAACAAGATGGTCGAGTGCGAGTTTATCTCAATAGCGAGCAGTCCAACGACGCAAGCATCTTTCTCGACATCACAAAGCAGGTACGGCGGGAGGACAATGAAGAAGGCTTACTGGGGCTCGCGTTCCACCCCAAATATAAGGAGAACGGTCAGTTCTTCGTCTTCTATTCGGTCACGCCGCGCGGGAGTGTCGTATCGCGGTTCCGTGTTTCCAAGGATGACGTCAATCGGGCGGATCCGAGTTCGGAAGAGAGGTTGCTGGAATTTTCCAAGCCCTATGGAAATCACAACGGTGGCTGCCTGAAGTTTGGCCCAGACGGGTTTCTTTATATCAGCGTGGGCGACGGGGGCTTAGCCAACGACCCGCACGAAAACGCACAGAACTTAGAAGTTGTCCATGGAAAGATCTTGCGGATTGACGTTGATCATCAGGATGCAGGTAAGAACTACGCGATTCCCAAAGACAATCCGTTCGCCGATTCGAAGGCGAATGCGCGGGGGGAAATTTGGGCCTACGGCTTCAGAAACCCCTGGCGCATGTCGTTCGATCGACAGACTGGAACGCTGTGGGAAGGCGACGTCGGTCAGGATCACCACGAAGAAATCAACATCGTGACTCGCGGGGGCAACTACGGCTGGAACATCCGCGAGGGCAAGCACCCGCGTGACCCCGACGCGATTCGCGATCGGCCGCGGTCCTTGATTGATCCGATCTTCGACTACCCACGCGTCGAAGGGAAATGCATCTCTGGCGGTCTCGTGTACCGTGGAAAACGATTTCCGCAGTTGGAGGGTTCCTATCTCTACGCCGACTTCTACAGTGGCAACATCTGGGCTCTCAAGTCGGATGGTAAACAGGCGACTGCGAATCACAAGATCGCTCATACCAGTTTGATGATCAGCGCGTTCGGCGAGGATGAAGCCGGAGAAGTCTACTTCACCACTTTCGACGGCAAGATTTACCGCTTAAAAACTCCTGAAGCGGGCAAGAAGCATGATTTCCCAAGGACGCTTACCGAGACAAAACTATTTAGTTCCGTGAAGGATCATACTCCGGCACCTGGACTGATTCCTTATGAAGTCAACATTCAATTATGGTCGGATGGAGCCGTTAAAGACCGGTTCATCGCGTTGCCGAGCAATCACAGCCTGGTCTTTAAAGAACAGGAGCAGTGGGAGTTTCCCGCGGGCACCGTCATCGTCAAGACGTTCTCATTGCAAACCGACAAGACCAACCCCGAAAAGCGTCAGCGGATTGAGACGCGGCTGTGGTTGAACAGCCCGCGGGGATGGGAAGGGTATACTTATTTGTGGAATCCAGAGCAAACCGAAGCGACACTTCTCGGCGACTGGCCATTTAACAAAGACTATCCCATACAAACCACTGAAGGGATCGCTAAACAAGAGTGGTATTTCCCGAGTCGCTCGGACTGCCAGGCTTGCCACACACACAACATCGGATTTGTGCTCGGTTGGAACACGCGCAATTTGAATCGGCTGGGCGGACACGAGAACCAGATTGATAGGTTCAAAAGCCTGGATCTCTTTAAGAATCCGCCTGACGCACCGACTAACAAATTAGAAGCCTATCCTCGCTGGGAGGATGAGAAATCGCCTCTGGAGCAGCGTGCCCGGGCGTATCTGGATGTGAATTGCTCATTCTGTCATAGCAAGCACAGTTTCGGTACGGCCGAAGGGAGTCAGGCCGACCTGCGGTTCCATAGCTCGTTCGCGAAAGCGTTCGGTAACAAGCCGAAATTCAACCCCGATTCGAAGCTGTGGATCGTGCCTCAACATCCGGAAAGGTCACCGGTGATCCAGCACATGTCGTCGCGAGATCCGAAAGAGCAGATGCCGCCCCTGGCCACATTAAAGACCGATGATGTTGCACTAGGTGTGCTCAAGAAATGGATCAAGGGTCTGACTCCATGATCAAGACGATCTCCAGATTTCTGCTGGCGGCGATCATGGTCGGTGCCGGCGCGATGCACTTCGCCAATACGGACTTCTTCGTCAAGATCGTGCCGCCGTATCTGCCGTTCCATCACGAAATCGACTACTTGAGCGGTGTGTGTGAGATAACCTTGGGAGTACCGTTATTGATGCCGCAATGCACGAGTCTTGCGGCGTGGGGAATTATGGCGCTGTTGATCGCGGTATTTCCGGCCAACATGTATGTCTATCAACACCAGGAGATCGTCCCAGCGTCCCCCATCGTTCATCTTTTACGCTTGCCGTTACAAGGGCTGTTGGTCCTGTGGGCGTATTGGCATACGAAGCCGGTCGAGTCGAGAATTGGCTAATATCTGAATTCCTGCGAGTCGGATATCGTGGCATAACCGCGAAACGACTCGAACGCTGGTCGATCACCAAGCCCGTTCAGCGCACGCAACAACCTTAATCTCACATCACAAAACACAGGGATTTCAACGTTGCGCCCATCCGCGCATGGTTTTATCATTTTGGCATCAATCTTGCTTTACCTTCTTTCTATCCGAAGCAACTTATGCAGCGTGAATTGTTTCACCTGCAGTATTCGATGCCGGCGATGGCAATTGAGCTACGCGGCAAACTCAAGAGTAAGAGGGCACTCAAATGGAACTTCTCGCAACTGCTCCCATGTTCGCCGCTGCAGGTTACTCGGCCATGTATCTTTTGGGCGGTGGTGGCCTAGTCGGCGCCGCGGTCATCTTCGTTGTCGCAAAGATGACTGGTCACTAAGGCGAGCGTCGTAACGAATTTGACGTATTCGATTGAGATGAGCCGCCGCGAAAGTGGACGGCTCTTTTATTTTGACTGGTCATCACGATTGGTCGCCCAATACATCAAAAAAGGATCGTTAGCCGGCGGCCAATCTTACGGTTGGGACCAATTAGCTGCAGATACTTCCTTAACACTCAGGAATTCCAAGGTCATGTCGCTCAATTTCAATGACTCCTGGCAGTTGCTCCGGCAGACATTTAGCGATTGGAACGACGACAAAGTCCCCAGGCTCGGTGCCGCGTTGGCGTTCTATACGGCGCTGTCGATCGCACCGCTGCTGGTGTTGTCACTGCGTGTCGCGGCGACCGTCTTTGGAGATGAAGCAGCCCGCGGCGAAATTGAGCGGCAGGT
>JAQGHS010000724.1 GCA_028291605.1 Planctomycetaceae bacterium
CGACTTCGGCCAGCTTCGCTTCGCACATCATGGCGGCTTGAGTCTGAAAACGAGCCTGTAACGCGGCCCGCACACCATTGGCAACCAGTTGCCCGATGGCCGCCATCGCGCCGACGAAAATGACCAATGCGATCAACACTTCGAATAACGTGAGGCCACGGCGACGACATCGAACACCAAGCCGGTCCGCTCCTCTCAAGTGACAGGTGAGCCGGGCGGCGTAAGCCCCCGGATTCTTCGTCGTAAGATGGGCACTCTTGCCCGTGTCCTTTGATGTTGCACGTTGAATTGCCATACGAAGGTCGCGGAATACCGCGAAGACGGGCAGGAGTGCCCATCCTACAGTCCCAGGAATCCGGGGGCTTACGCCGCCCGGCTCACCAAGTTTTTGCAATACTCCGCGTGGCAGTGCATCGCAAACGCGACGCAGACATGGTCGCACTCGGGCTAGTTTGAGGACTCTCATCCGCGGACCCTCCGCAGGACTTGAGACAGTTGCGTGCCGCCCGTGATGCCGCGTACTTCGAGGACCACGTACGCACCTTTTTCATTCTCGATCTCCACCGAGAAATCCTGAGTCGATCCATCGGGCTTGAAGATCAGCGGAGGCGACCAGGAAACACTGGTCAGCAGCGTCACGTTTTTGAACCCGGTCAAAAACTCAGGTGGCAATGGCTGCGGTGGCTGCAGCTGCATCTGATTGGTGAACAGTTTCGACGTGTCGGCGCTGAACTTCACCTTCACCTGAAACTCGCCCTCAGCCTTCCAGTAGACCGCGGCGGGCGTACCACCGGGATTACTTTGCGCGGCAGTCGCCTGCGCCTGGATGGCCTGATACTCGGCAGGCACCGCGATGAAATGCTTGCCACCCGGCTCGAAGCGGAACTGATAGTCCATCCCCGATTCCAGCGCGTGCAGCCGAGTCGACGTGATCTGCAGCCGCACGAGTTCGGCGCCCTGCTTCAATTCGTGTTCTACCTGCAGGCGGCCCAGCGTCGGGAACGTCAAGGCCATCAACGCCACCAACAGCGCCAGCACCAACAGCATCTCGAAGAGAGTGAAGCCAGGCCGGCACGGACGGTGATGAGCTAGGCGACGCATGGGACGTTATTTATCCCAATTGGTGATATCGTCGGGCGTACCAAATGCCTTGTCCGGTCCCCCTGAGGAAATATCGGGCTTCGTCCCCTGGGCATGATGTTGACCGGGATATTCGTACTGCAGCGGACGCCCCCAGGCATCAACCGGAACCGCCTTACTTTCTTTCAGATACGGACCATTCCATTTTTCGTCGGCATTGGGGTGCACCAGCAGCGACTCCAGGCCTTCTGCGGTGGTCGGGTATTCGCCGCTATGATCAACGGCATACAGATCCAGCGCCTGTTCCAGACCGGTGATACTCAGCCGAGTCGCATCGACGTTGGCCTTCTTCTGACGTCCCAGCAATTGCGGGACGACCATCGCCGCGATGACACCCAGGATCGCAAGCACCAGCAGCACTTCGATCAGCGTAAATCCGCGGCGTTTGTCGTGTTGAACGTGTTGTCTCTGTTGCATATCTATTCCTTACATCAACGTGGTTGTTTTCTCGACAACCGAATCCTGAATACAAGCTCGAAGCGCCAGCGAGTGCATTTCTGCGAACTCGTTAACAGATGCACTCGCTTGCGCTTCGAGCTTGTATGGTCATAAATCACTCACTCATCTGAACTGCTCTAACTCAAAGCACCCGCGCTTTGGAACACTGGCAATAACAAGGCCACCACCAGGAACAGCACCATTACCGCCAGGACCAGTAACAATAACGGTTCGAGCAGGCGCACGAACAGTTCCAGCTTGCGATAGGTCCGGCGTTCCATTCCATCCGAGATGTCGAGCAAGACTTGCTCGAGATTATTTGCTTCTTCTCCGACGCTGATCATCTCCACGACTTCCATGGGAAACTGACCACTCGCCGAGAGAGGTTTCGCCAACGATTTACCAGCCGAGATGTTATCCGCGGCGGCTCCGACGGCGGCACTGAGGATCCGGTTTCCGGTCGCATCTTTGGCGATCCGCAACGAAGGCAGGATCGGCACGCCGTTCTTCAACAATGTACCGAGAATCCGGCAGAACCGCGCGATGGCCAGGCTGCGGAAGATGGGACCAGCCCCGGGAGCATTCAGCCGGAACCAATCCAGGTTGTAGCGGCCCTTTTCCGTGGCGAGATAAGTCTGCCCCCACCAGATGGCCCCCGCGACAGGGATCACCAGCCAGAAACCATAATTTTGCAGAAAGGCACTGACCGCCATCAGCATCTGAGTGGCAAACGGCAGCTCACCCTTCTCTTCGAGTCGCTCAAAGATGGGGGCAAAGCTGGGCACCATAAACACAATCAGCCCGGTCACGACGATGCCGCCGACAGCCAGCAGGAACAGCGGATAGGCCAAAGCGCCGACGACGCGGCCCTTCATGTCTTCCTGCTGTTCGGTGAACTGAGCGATCCGCTTCAGGACGTCCTCCAGGAAGCCACCCTCTTCACCGGCCCGCACCATGCTGACGGCCAGCTCGCTGAAGATGCGCGGGTGACTGCGCAAGGCTTCCGCCAGCCGCGTTCCGTCGGCGACGTCTTCGCGAACTTGTTGCAGGACAATCGCCAGAGCGGCTTTGTTGGTCTGTCGTTCGAGGATTTCCAGCGAGCGGAGCAGGGGGACGCCGGAATGCAGCAAGTCACCCAACTGAGCATAGAACGTGGCCAGTAATGTGGCGTTGACCCGTTTGCCCGCTTGCTTGCGCTTGGTGGTTTCGGTCGGTGCCAGGCCGATCCGGATCGGGAACAGGGCCTTTGAAGCCAGGTTATTGACGGCGTCCTGCTCAGACACAGCGGTCAACGTGCCGGAAACTTCCTTTCCGGTGAGTTCGCGCGCTGTGTATTGGAAGTCAGGCATGGGACGATTGGCCGTTGTCAGTGTTCACTTATTCAGAGATCAATTAAAGAAGGATGCAACCTGTGATCAGTTCGAATATTCGGCTGCTCGTGCTTCCTAAAGTCCCGATAGGGACGACATATACTAGCCGTGGGCGTAAGCCCACGGACATCGCCCCAACAATGCGTTAAGCCCTGAATGGGCGACATCTCGGTTTCCTGTTCGGCGTCCTCTTATTTTGTGTCGCCCATTCAGGGCTCAATTCAACTTGATGCCATACCGTGGGCTCACGCCCACGGCTAGGTTCTTTCGTCCCTTCGGGACTGGGCACGAACTAATGATCTCCCTTGGTAATTCTCGCGACCTCTTCGACCGTCGTCATCCCCTGAATCACGCGGTCCCAGCCGTTCATGCGCAGGGTCATCATCCCGTGCTTCAGACCATATTCCTTAATCACTGACGAACTGGCGCGTTCCACGCACAGTTGCCGCACTCCGGCATCGGTCTTTAACAACTCAAAGATTCCTTTGCGGCCGGAAAATCCGGATTCGCGGCACTGGCGGCAGCCGACCGGTTTCCAGAGGAACTCGGGAAGCGGACGCGGGAAGTCGGGTGGTAATTCCTCGGCGTCCGGTTTGTAAGTCGTCTTGCAATGGGGACACAAGATTCGCACCAGGCGCTGGGCGAGAACCCCTTCGATTGTACTCGCTACCAGATACGGTTCGACACCCATATCGACTAGACGGGTAAAGGCACCCGACGCGTCGTTGGTGTGAAGCGTGCTGAACACGACGTGGCCCGTCAGCGACGCTTGGATGGCACTCTGAGCCGTTTCGCCGTCACGAATTTCTCCGATCAGAATCACATCGGGATCATGACGCAGAATGCTGCGCAAGCCGGCGGCGAACGTCAGGCCGATCTTCGCGTGGACCTGGATCTGATTGATCCCTTCCGTCTGATATTCGACGGGATCTTCGACCGTGATGATCTTGGTCGTGGGATCTTTAATCTCGTTGAGCGCACTATAGAGCGTCGTCGTTTTACCGCTACCGGTGGGGCCCGTGACGAGAATAATCCCGTGCGGCAGCGAGATCAGTTCCTTGAACGTCTTGCTCATGTCAGGGGGCAGCCCGACGCTCGACAAGTTGAACACCATCCGCGACTTGTCGAGCAGACGCATGACGATGCCTTCGCCATGCAGCATCGGAATGATCGACACGCGTTCGTCGATCTCGCGGCCGTGGACGCGGATCTTAATACGTCCGTCCTGCGGCAGACGTTTCTCGGCGATGTTCAGCTTGGCCATGATTTTCAAGCGGCTGATAATCGCCGCTTGAAACTGGTTGATCTCCGGAGGGATGGGCTGAATACGCAGCAGGCCGTCGACCCGGAACCGGACCCGCAGGCCTTTTTCCTGGGGCTCGATATGCACGTCGCTCGATTGCTGTTCGAGCGCTTCGATCAGGAGTTCGTTGACCAGTTTGACGACCGAGGCCGCCTTGGCCATTTCCGCCAGTTCGCCGTCCCCTTCGCCCAGTCCCTCGAGCAGTTCAATTTCATCCGCATCGGAGCGTTGGGCGACCAGTTCGTTGATCGTATCGCCGCCGACACCGAGTTGCTCTTTAATGACCTGGATGATGTCTTCGCGGCGCGCCAATACCGGTTCCAGCCGCAGGCCGCTGAGCGAACTCAACTCTTCGAGAGCTTCCAGATCGAAGGGATCACTGGTCGCGACAATTGCGGTGCCGTTGCGGCGTTCCAGCGGCAGGATCGAGTGCCGGTAGATGTCGCGGTGCGGAAACTTGCCCACCAGTTCCGGATCAATCTTGAGATCCTTCAAGGCGACAAAGCGTGTTCCGAGCAACTCGGCGAAGACCTGCAGGGTGTCTTCTTCCGTCACCAGCCCCAGTTCGATCAGCCGCTGGTCAATGCGCCGGCCGTTAGACTGCAGGGCAGCCGTGTCGAGCTGCTGCTGAGTCACCAAACCCTGCCGCAAGAGTGTTTCCGCAATATCCATTGCTGACGCTTTTCCGCACGTGCCAATCAAGAGAGAACATCAAGAGCAATCAATAGGATCGCGAATCGCCACGAATCTGTCTAAATACGCCTTTGAATCAGCGGCCCACGCAAATCCGTTTCTGTCACATTATTTATTGGCAGCGAATTAAAGGAGACAGCGAATAGATCTAATCCGTGTCTTCCGGGCGCAGCCGTATTCATTCGCTGCCTCTTTTAATTCGCTGTCGTCCACACCCGCGCTGCAAGCAGAGAAAAGCGGCTTTTCTGAAATCAGCGTGACTGTTGAGATTCGGAACGACCGAGCGGCTTGTGTTAACAGGCGAGGACTTCAGTTGGCTGGTTTTTGCGTGACGCGGATTGTTCTCTGATCGCTTTTCCAACAGGACGGACGGGCCTGGAGACCCGTCCCACGATGCGGCAACTATTGCTGACCGCCACCACGGCGACGTCCACCGCCGCCGAAGCCTCCGCCACCATTCCCGCCATTGCCATTTCCGCCATTGCCACTGCGACCGCCGCCGGACTGCGGGGGCAACAATCCTGCACCCTGCAGGAATCGTTCCCGCATCTGCTGTTCCAGTGCCTTTTGAGCGTCCTCAGTACCACCACCGTTTCCACTACGACCTGAGCGGCTCCGTTGGTTGCCATTCTGTTCCGGCTGCGTTGCTGGCTGCTCCGCGGCGGGTGCGGAACTTCGGCCACTTCCGCCACCGGTCGTGCTCACTCGCACTTTACCCATCAGCGAGCCCAATGCCTGCTGGACCAGATGTGAGTTCGCTTGATTCACGGTGACGACGCGAATCGTCCGGTTGGCTTCCAGGGCCGCCTGATCGAGATTCTTGACGACCGTTTCCACCTGGCGAAACAGGTTTTCGTCTGCCGAAACGATCAAGGAATTGGTCCGTTTGTCGACACCCAGTGTCAGGCGAATCCCACGCTTCTGCTTGGCATCACCACCACCGGCGCCGGCCGCCATCAACATGGCCAGCGGATTGAATCCGCCGCCACCACCGCCACCTGCGGGCATGGCTGCCGGGGCCGTCATGTAGTCCTTGAAGACGTTTTCAATAATCCCGGAAACTTCATCGACGTCGGCATGCTCAACAGGAATCATGCGGGGGACTCGATCACGCATTGATTCGGGCAACTCGGAAGCATCGAGCACCTTCAGCACATCTTCCACTTGTCGCACCAAATCGGTTGGACCGCTGACATACAACGCATTCGACCGAACCTCCGGAACGATGCGCAAGGCGTTGGAACTCGCAAGATTCGAGAGTCCCGTCATGTCCATTAGACTGGAACCGAACGAACTCAAACCGCCGGTCAGACCACCCATCAGAGTGCTGCTGCTGGGATCGGTCGTCTGAGAGATCGAACCCGACGGGAACAAGTGCCCCAGCATGGTTGCCGTTTCGGTCGCGTCGGCCGTTCGCAGATAGAACACCGTCCAGGTCGTCCGCTTGGGAGCCGACAGGGCGAGTGCTTCGATCATCGCCTGCAATCGATCCAACGCCTCGAGATCATCCGAGGCAATAATCAGATTGTTTCCCGATGGGGCCACCACCACCGGCTTGGCGGATGGGTCCTGGGTCACGGCGGCCTTTTCGTCGTCGCCGCTCTCTTTGGTTGAGTTCGGCGAGTCCTCGTTTGCGGCCGGAGCTTCTGCGTCAGGCGATTTCTTTGGTGACTTGTTCGGGGACTTGCGAGCGGGCTTGGACGGCTTCGCATCGGCTGCCGGGGCGTCCTCTTGGTCTTCGACTTGGTCGTCAGAATTGGTGGCTTCTTCCAGCTCCTGATCGATCGTCTTGGTATTCAAGGCCGTATCGAGTTGCTCCAGCAAAGCTTCCGTATCGCCGACACCCAGCGGCAATTTTGTCTTAATCAAACCGGCTGACTTGTTCTTGACGGCGGGCACTGTATTCGACGACGTTCCTCCATTGGCCTTGGTGGCACCCGATTTCAAGGTCGGAGCAATCGCCGAGGGGACCACAATCCGGATCGGATTGGAATCGCGAGCCGGCCAGATCTGTTGCAGCAGTTCCACGAACTCGCGCGGATCGCGGCCACCCAATGACAACGTGCGAACCGGGCCCTTCAGGCTGGGATCCACGTAGACTCCGCCATCGGGATCTTCGCCCATCTGCTTCAAGAGACCGCGAATCTCGTTCACCTGGGCCGTGGTCCCGCGAATCATCAACCGGCGACCGATGGCATCCGCCTCGATCATGGGGAT
>JAQGHS010000918.1 GCA_028291605.1 Planctomycetaceae bacterium
TGGATCGTTGAACAACACCGTGAGGATGTACTTCCCACGCTCAACGGGCTTAGTACGATTCCCATCCGCGCCCCACAAATGCACGCCGGCCATGCCCAGCAGGCCGCCGCGTCGAATCGTTACAGGATTCTTGTCGTCACGCTTCAGTGCGACTCGCCGCAGTTCAGTTCCCGTCACGCCGTCAATTCCATACAGCTTCGCCAGTCGCTCATTAAGCATCAACCAGTCGCTGTCGAGAAAGGTGACGATCGGCTCATCTTTCTGCAGGATCTCGCGAAAGAAAGCCAGCGGTTCCTCTTGCACATCAGCCTCGATGCCGACCATATCGGTCGCGTAGTATTCGGGATAAATCTGCAAGTCCGGCGCAAAACGGTCAAATTCATCGACCTTCAGCCATTGCCGTGCAAAGCCCTGGATGAAGCCTTCAACCTTGGGATCAGCCAGCAGGCGATCGAGCTGTCCCTTTAAGACTTCTGGTGACTTCAGCTTCCCGGCGTTGGCCAGTTGCGTCAGTTCGGCGTCGGGCAAGGTGCTCCAGAGGAAGTAGCTCAAGCGGCAGGCCAGTTCATGATCGTTCAATCGCCGCCGCGTCGCGGGTTGCTGAACGGGCTCGAACAAGAAGAGGAAGTCGGGCGAACACAGCATGGCGACCAGTCCGGTCTTGATCGCTTGCTGCGGCGTGGCCCCGACTTTCAATTCCGCGTCGACGAGATCTACGAGAGGTTGCACATCCGCGTCATTCACCGGGCGGCGAAAGGCACGTGGCAACAGTTGCGTGAACACCGCTTGGGCATCTTTGACGAGTTGCTCGCGCGGCGTATCGGCCTTGGAGAAATGAGTGGCCGTTTCTTGATCGCCGAAAATCGACTTGATGCTCGGCGGCGGGTATTCGCCTTGCAGCGGTCCGACGACTTCGATCCAGTCCAGGTAGAGTTTGGGTAGTCCCTTCAGATGCAATACCTTCGGCAAATAAGAGCCCCGCACCGATTCGCTGTAAGCACCTTCGGCACGCATCCTGGCTTTCATCCGGATCGACTCCAAGGCCTTTCCCGCCTCGGCCAATCTCGTCAAGATTCCACTGAGGTGATACCACTCGGCGTTGCCTTCGTTGAACCGCGTCCCATTGACGATTCCGACCTGAAATTCTCCCGGCGTGAAGGCATCAAAAGTCTTCTCGAACTCGTAAACCTGAGGAGCATCCTTCCGGGCATCCACACGAAATCGCGCATGACGTCCCTGGGCACCGTAGGTCACGTCCATATAGACCGGCTCAGTACGCTCGCCGGGATCGGCCGCCGCACGAACTCGAATGCGATACCGGCCGGTAATGGGAATCTCTTTGTCATTGGAAGGGTGCCGCAGTTTGCCGTACGTCCGGGCTGATGATTCCATCAGCACTAAGGTCTCGCCATCCATTTCGGCGGGACGGCTATTCAGGATGTACGACATGGCTGAGTTGGCAGTCTGCGCGAACTGAAACCGTAACGTTCGCTCGGGCACAGGCGGTGGCCGAAAGATGATCGCTCGGTCGGCCACATGCTGGGCGACGGTCAGGTAGGCTTCCATCAGCGAAGGATCCAGCAGCAACGCCTTGCTGACACGATCGAACCCCGCGATCGCGCCATCGGGTGGCAGTTGCTCCAGCGGGCTTTCCCCTTCGACGAAGTTGACCTGCAGCAGGTCGCGCACGGTGTTGGCATATTCCAGCCGCGTCAGTCGTCGCAGCAGGACTTGGCCTCCCGTGGATTGGGAAGTCTGCCGGGCATGCTGCAATTCGGACGTAATCCAGTCAACCGTTCGCGAGAGTGCCGCGGCATCGGGACGCGGTTCGTCAGCGGGGGGCATCTCGCCGAGGTTCATGCGGTCGAGTACTTCCACCCACTTGTCCGACGAGGCCCGCTGCAAAAAATCTGCGGCGAGTGTATCCAACCGCAATTTCGCCTCGGCCTTCTTTTCACCGTGGCATTGCATGCAGTGCTTGGTCAAGAAAGGCCGCACGTCCTTTTCGAAAGTCTGGCGATCGACGACGGCGGGGGGGCCGGACGGTTTCTTAGTCGGTTCGTCCGCCGGAACAAGGCTGGGGTCGTATGTTGCAAATATCAGTAATCCCAGGGTTGCGATCAGCAAGCTGGAGCACCAACGGGATAAAGATTTGCCGCTCATAGAACGTCTCTAGATGTCGTTACGAGTCAACTTGATTCAATGTAGCCTTCACCTCTGACTACTCAATTACGCACATCAACCGACAGGGCAGGGCGGAGCTTGCGCAATTCGGCTGCCCCGTTATCTGTCAGTTGAGTTCCGCGTCGGATGACCGACACGCTCGTCAGCTGGCTGGCTTTGGCTAAGTGCAACAGACCCGCGTCAGTCAGTCCGGCGGGGCCTCCTTTCTGCCCACTGCCAATAACGAGACGCTTCAACGTTTCCGACTTGGCGACATGTTTCAAGGCTGCGTCGCTAATGCTTTCCCCTTCCAGATTCATCCACTCCAGACGCCGCAGTTCGTCAATGGCCGACAAGCTGCTGCCTGTTACATGCGGGGCTGACATGGTCATCCCGTACAAGTTGGTTAACCGCCAGAGATCAACGAATGCCTCGTCGGTGAGATTAACCGCGTCGGAATTGATCGTGAGGCTGTGCAGCGAGACAATCTCACACAACTTGCGTACGCCGGCATCGGTAAGTTGCTGGCTACCGATGTGGAGATCGCGCACGTTGTTCAATCGGGCCAGACCCTGCGCTGCCAAATCTCCGGCCGCCGTATTAATCAGATACACGGTGCTGAGACCGTAAATATTTCCAAGCACCGCGAAATCCGCGTCCTTCAATTCACGGCAACCGGCGAGAGCGAGCGACTGCAGCGACGGCAGACGGGCAATGTCCGCCAGACCGACACCCGTGATCGGGCTCCCCCCCACGGACACTTCCACGAGTTTGGGAAATTTTGAAAGCAACCGGGCTCCCTCGTCACTCAGGTGATCGCAGGAAAATCGTTCCAACGGGGAGCCTTGAAATCGAGCCAGCACCAAGCCGCGGGAAGCAGTTCCATTCAGCCGCAATGATTTCAACCGCTTGAGTTCCCGGAGTTGCTGCAGCCCGTCATCGGTGATGGCCGTGCCATCCAGTTGCAGGAATTCCAAACGCTCCATTTTCCGCAAATGTTGTAGCACCTCGTTCGTGAGCTGCGGGACCCCGGAGAGTTGCAACCATTCGAGTTGCGGATGGTTGGACAACATCGCTAAGTCGGCATCGGCGACAGTCTTGTCCGCCCCGTTAATCGACAGGCCTTTGAGTTGCGGGATGCGTCCTAGCTCACGCAACTGAGTCGCCAGCAGCTTATAACTTGCGTTCAGATGGAGATCGACGGGTTCGTCCAGCG
Organism: Planctomycetaceae bacterium; assembly: GCA_028291605.1. Lineage (GTDB taxonomy): Bacteria > Planctomycetota > Planctomycetia > Planctomycetales > Planctomycetaceae > JAKFVC01. The sequence goes on from JAQGHS010000918.1 coordinate 3,380, forward strand.
CTTCCAGGGCTTTCAGGAACTCCTCGGTCAATTCCTTCTGTTGCAGGTTGACGTCGATCGTCAACCGACCGGTACGTCGCTCTTGAATCCGGTCGGCCAGTCGCTCGACCGTCATTCGGGCTGCTTCGGATTGATCGAATCGCTGTTTCGCTGCCGCGACATCCGCATCGGGGGCGTCTCGTGCGACGCGAAATCCGATGTAGCAGGCGGCATCAGTGGCTTCAAAGTATCCGCGGCACGACGATCGGCACTGGATCGGAGCGTTGAACCACGATCCCCCCCGAATGACTCGCCACTCGCCCTGATTGCTCCATTTTTCCGTATTCAGCGGATCTATGGCTCGCTTGCGGACTTGCTGATAATTCTGGCTGACGTAAGGTGCGTAGGCTGTGTCGAGATAGTCGTCCTCACACCACTCCCAAACATTTCCGTACGTGTCGAACAGTCCCCACGGATTCGCGTGGTAACTGCCGACCGGTGCGGTAAACACATGCTTGTCGGCTGGATCGACTTTGACATCGACCAGCCACTGCCTGCGGACACGATCAGGAAATGCCAGTTCCAGTTCGACATTGCCGATATTGGCAAACCGCTGAATCACGCCGCGATATGCATCACCAAAAGAAAAATACGATTCAGTCCCTGCACGGGCGGCATACTCCCATTCGGCCTCGGTGGGCAGCCGGTACTTGACTCCCTCTTTCTTCGACAACCAGGCACAGAAGGCCTTCGCGTCGGCGAAGCTGACACCGGTGACGGGATGGCTGTCCTCCTGGTCAAAGCCGGGCTGCTTCCAGTTGAAGCCACCGCCGTCGCGGAATGTCCCCACGCCGCGCGGATTGTCCGCAGGGGGCTTCGGATCCCAACCGACTCCGCCAGTTGCGTTGATTTCGGCCGAGGTCTTGTATCCCGTGTCGGCGACAAACTGCTTGAATTGTCCGACGGTCACTTCGGTCGTCGCGAGATAAAAGGGCTTTGTTAGCACGACCGGATGCACGGGCCGAACATCAGCCGTCTGAAAATCCGAGTGATCTTTCAAGAAGCCCGGCCCCAGATCGTGCTCACCCATTTCGAACCGGCCCGCTTCGATCAGGCGCAGGTTGATACCAACGGAACTGCGGACGTCATCGGCGGCATGCAGCGGCCAGCCAATCCACAAGACAATGGCTATCGCCACAAGGCTAGTTGGACGCGGCGTCGGAAATGTTCGGAGTTGGTAGGTCATGTCGATCATGGAATGCGGTTTAGTCTCGAGGCCTTGTAGGCGTCGTAGGATGGCCGCCTCGGCCGTCTGCTTTCGTCGGCGGGAAATTCGACCGCGAGTCTCTTCAAACGGCTACGCGTGCGGCGGCGCTGTGGCGGTGGTACTCATGCAATACGACGGCCGGGGCGGCCATCCTACGGGCTCGTCCTACGCTCGCAACAACTCGGAAATCGGACCTTTACTATCCTGAATTGTTTCCGTTTGCACACCCATGCGGTCGGCCATCGTGTGCCAGACACGAGCCAGCGGGGTATTCTCCGCCAGCTTCAAATGCGTGTGATGTTTCAACCCTAAAGCTTCGCCACCAAAAATCGCCGTGGGCAGTTTGTCGCGTGAATGGTCCATGCCGGCACTGGACGAGAACGCCAGCATCGTATGGTCGAGCAGACTGCTGCCATCGACTTGCTTGATCTGGTCCATCCGTGCCATGAACTTCGCCCAGAACCCCATGTTGATCTGATCGACCTGGGCCAGTTCATCGAGATTCTTCGGATCATTGTTGTGATGCGTCAGTGCGTGGAAATCTTTGGAAACGCGATGCACGGCAAACGTACCGCCCGCCAGTTCCTGACGCACGTTGTAGGTGATGACGCGAGTCGAATCGGTTTGGAAAGACAGGGCGATCAGGTCATACATCAGCTTTTGGTAAGTGTTATAGTCAAAGCCTTGCACAGCGGGTGTGAGGCTGCGCGAGTAGTCGCCCAGCTCACCCAGTTCCGGCTTCGGTTTGGGTCGTTGAGACCAATCCACATCGCGCTTTAACTGGCCTTCGATCTCGCGGACCGATGTAAAATACTCGTCGAGTTTCTGACGATCATTGGCGCCGACACTGCGTTCCATCCGCTTGGCCTGGTCGTTGACATAGTCCAGGATACTCCCGCGACGACGGTGCCCCGCACGACGGACGACCGCTTCGTGTTCATCATCCACTCCGAACAGGCGTCGAAATACCGCCTGGGGGTCATTCTCGGCAGCCAGCGGGATCCCATTCTTGTTCCACGACAACGTGGCCAGCCCCTGCTGCCCGTAATTGGTGCCGCGCGCGATCGAGAGCTGCAGCGAGGGAAATCGCGTTTCCTGCGCGATGGAATTGGCCACGAGCTGATCCGCAGAAATGCCGCTCTTGATACCTGTTGAGGTCCAGCCTTCGGTGCCGGTCAAGAACGTATAATCGCCGGTATGTCCCCCGCCGTGTTCCAGTTTCAGTCCGGAAACGATCGTCATCCGTTTCCGCCACGCTTCGAGCGGATTGACGATTCGCGGCAAAACGCAGTCCGGTCCGGTCTCAGCGGGGAAGAACTCACGAATGTTCATTCCCGTTCCGAAATGGCACACCAGCATCCTCGGTGGCACAGGACTCGTCCCAGCGGCCAATGAGACACGCGGCAGCATGGCCTCCAACAAAGGCAGAGGAATCGCGGCTCCCAGGGCCTTGAGGACAGTTCGGCGGGAAAGTGGCTGTGCAGACATGAGCGCCTCGCAAACAGGTGATGAACGCGACCGACACCAGTGTACCGTGAACTGCAGTCTTGTGACTACGTCTCTGTGCCTTGCTCCAGAAGAAATTCAACAACATGGCACTCAGGAACTCACCATGACCGATCAGCACGCATGCTGGGAAAAGACACCACTGACGAAAGTCGGAAGTTCTGCACAAGTCTTTTATTTTAAGGAATATAGGGTTTGCCTATCGCTCAATAGATGTGGTTGGGGTAAGGTCCATCGAATGGGCAATTGAGCGGCGCACACGACTTACGACTTCGCAGGACGTGCTCTTAATGTGATTTTTGTCGTATCGGTACTGCGGATTTCCTTAAGCGAGAATCTCCTGCGATGTCGAGCTTCGACCGACGTTTACCCAAGAACCGGCATGATTCGTGCCTTGGGGATCTTCGCCTCTTACTGTGCAAGTGAAATCTCGCACAAAGGTTGCGGGTGACGTGATCGGAAACTAGCTGTCTCCGGTCGCGAACCTCGTACTCACTGACTCACTCTGGTGGGGCTTTGTTTATCGCAGCGGCGCTTTCCGGCTGCGCTCTCGTTATGCCCGCTGAGTCACACTCAAAAGTGCCCCTCCATCTATGCGGGCATTAGAAGACGCACGTCGCTCGCGATTTCGAATTGGATAACAGTCCAAGGCGACACACGTCGTCAATTTCGGTCCATCTTGTCCGTTGCTTCCTGTGACACGTGGTTATCCACGTGCGATGCGTCTGCATCGCACGCGTGTCTGCACAGGTCGGGTTGTTGGCGTTGCGGCTAGCAGTGTCGCTCGTTGCCCCAGTTCATGTTTCTTATCTCACGGCTACAGAATCGGCACAAACTCATGTTGTTTCACAACTGGTCGACCGTTGTACGAAATTGGTTTTCGCAAGGCACTCAAACACACGCCGCGTCACGAAAAGTGCTCCGTCGCCGCCAACGCCAGTTGCATCAGACGACGATGCTGGAACGCCTGGAAGAACGACTCGTCCTGTCAGCCATCGTGGTGACGGGGACCGGAGACGCGATCGCCGCGGATGGATTTGTGACTCTGCGCGAAGCGATCACTTCGATCAACAACGGAGCCAACGTCGATGCCGACGTAACGGCAGTCGGGACGTATGGCGTCAACGACACGATCAGTTTCAACATTGTTGGTGCAGGCGTCCAGACGATTGCCCCAGCGACGGCCTTGCCAACGATGGTCAAGCCAGTTGTCATCGATGGCTATAGCCAACCTCTGGCCAGCACGAACACGCTGACGAACAGCGACAATGCGGTACTATTGATTGAGTTAAATGGCACCAATGCCGGAGTAGGAGCAAACGGACTCGTTCTCGGGGCAGGTTCGGCCGGTTCCTCGGTCAGTGGGTTGGTGATCAATCGCTTTGCCGGGACACAAATCCTGGTGCAGTCCAACGGGAACGCGATCACCGGAAACTTCGTTGGAACGACCGCTACGGGCAATGCCAGCCTCAGCGTTACCGGCGGCTTCGGGATTGGAATCGACGGGGCTTCAAGCAATACGATTGGCGGCACGACGCCAACCGCACGAAATGTCATCGGGGGCAATTCCGATGGCATTAACCTCAACACGGGTTCTCAGAGCAATGTGATTCAGGGGAACTTCATCGGTATCGGCGCGGATGCCACGACACCGGTGAGCAACCGTTTTCACGGCGTGGCCCTGCAGGGAAATGGCGGACTGGGAGTCCAAAACAACCAGATCGGCGGCACGGTGGCTGGTGCCGGCAATACGATCACGAACAATGGCGCTGCCGGAGTGGCTGTGTTTGGCGATGCGAACGTCAATCCCCAGAACAGCGGCAACGCGATCCTCGGTAATTCGATCTTCAATAACGGACTCCTCAGTCCGGCGACTCGGCTGGGCATCGATCTTGTCGGAACAGGCAGCTATCCGGCTGACGATGGGGTGACTGCCAACGACTCAGTCGATGGTGACGGCGACAACGGCCCGAACCTGTTGCAGAATTATCCCATCCTGACGTCCACTACGAGTGACAGTGTCAGCACCACGATCGTCGGCACGCTCAACAGTCGAGCTGACACGAACTACCGGATTGAGTTCTTCTCCAGTTCCACAACCAGCGGAACGGGGCATGGCGAAGGCCAGACATTCCTGGGATTCACCAACGTCACGACCAACGCCGCGGGCAATGTCCATTTCAACACGACCCTCACAACCCCGGTCTCGAACGGGCAGTTCCTCTCGGCGACTGCCACGAGTGTGGAAACCACCTCGACACCGGCGCCCACCAGTCCGGTCGGCGTGCTGGGTACTGCGTCCACCTTCGCAATCCTGGCCGGCGGGGCCGTGTCGGCCACCCTGACCAATGTCACCGGAGATATCGGTCTCTCCCCCGCGGCGGCGGTCACTGCCACGGGGAACAATTCCGGCACGATCCATAACGGCGATGCCGTCGCCGCTCAAGCTCAGACTGATCTCACCGCAGCCTACAACTTCCTCGGGGCTCAGCCCATCACGATGCAAATGGCGGGCGATCTTGGGGGACTGACGCTGACTCCGGGCGTCTATCATTTCACCGCCGCCGCCACGTTGACAGGGACGCTGAAGCTCGACACTCAGGGCGACCCTGACGCCTTCTTCGTGTTTCAATTTGACGCGGCGTTCGCTGCCGCCGCCGCTTCCTCTGTGGTCTTTCTCAATGGCGCGACTGACAGCCTCTACTGGAAGGGTGCCGCCGCGTTTGGCCTGGGCGCTGATGCCCACTTCGTAGGAAACATTGTGGGGAACGTCGCCATCACGATGGGCGCCGGTGCCACGTTGGCCGACGGCCGGGCCTTGTCGCGAGGTGGCGCCGTCACGACATCCGGCGGTTCCGTCGATCTCACCAGCACCGTACCGCCAAATCCATCCACTCCCAATAATACTTCAGAATTCTCTGCCGTCCGGGTGAATTTGAATTTGACATCCCCCCGACCCACGCTGTCGATCAGTGATTTCGCGATGTTGGAGGGGAATGCGGGGACGACCAACGCGGTCTTCACGGTCACCCTGTCGGCGGTCAGCGGCCAGACGGTCACCGTTGTGGCAACGTCCGCCGATGGCACCGCCAACTTCCCGTCGGATTACGTCACCCTGGTTCCCACGACACTGACCTTCCTCCCCGGCGAGACCAGCAAGACCGTGACCGTCGCGGTCAATGGAGACATTGTCCCGGAAACGAACGAAACCCTGTTCGTCAATCTGACCGGTGCGATCAATGCGACGATCGCCGACGGGCAGGGGATGAATACCATCATCAACGACGACCCCGTTCCCCCCTCCTCACCGACCTTGTCCGTCAGCGACTTCGCGGTCCTGGAAGGCAACGCGGGGACGACCAGCGCGGTCTTCACAGTGACCCTGTCAGCGGTGAGCGCCCAGACGGTCACCGTGGTGGCAGCGTCCGCCAACGGCACCGCGACCACTCCGTCCGATTACCTGGCACTTCTCCCGACGACTCTCACTTTCCTCCCTGGCGAAATCAGTAAGACGGTCACAGTGACAGTCAACGGTGACGTGGTGTCCGAAGCGAATGAAACCTTATTCGTCAACCTGACTGGCGCGACCAATGCGACAATCGCCGACGGACAGGGGCTGTTGACCATCATCAATGACGACCCGGTCCCCCCGTCTTCCCCGACATTATCAATCAGTGATTTCGCCGTGCTGGAAGGCAACTCAGGCACGACCAACGCCGTGTTCACGGTCACCCTGTCCTCGGTCTCCGCGCAGGCGGTCACCGTCGTGGCCACCTCCACTAATGGCACGGCAACAACTCCGTCCGATTACCTGGCACTCCTGCCGACGACCCTGACCTTCCTCCCCGGCGAGATTAGTAAAACCATCACCGTTACGGTCAACGGCGACGTTCTGCCGGAAGGCAACGAAACGCTCTTCGTCAATCTGACCGGCGCGACCAATGCCACGATCGCCGACGGGCAGGGACTGCTGACGATCATTAACGACGACCCCGTTCCCCCTTCCGCTCCAACGCTGTCCATCAGCGACTTCGCGATGCTGGAAGGCAACGCGGGCACGACTAATGCGGTCTTCACGGTCACATTGACCTCGGTCACCGCGCAGACTGTCACCGTGGTAGCAACGTCCGCCAACGGCACCGGTAATTCTGCTTCGGATTACGTGGCGTTAGCGCCGACGACATTAACTTTTCTCCCTGGTGAGTTCAGTAAGACCGTCACGGTTGCCGTAAATGGTGATCTCCTGTCAGAGGCGGATGAAACCTTCTTCGTCAATCTGACCGGCGCGGTCAATGCCACGATCTCCGACGGCCAGGGGTTGAATACGATCATCAACGACGACCCGGTTCCCCCCTCCTCGCCGACACTATCGATCAACGACTTCGCAGTATTGGAAGGCAACGCGGGTACAACCAACGCGGTCTTCACCGTCACGCTGTCCGCGGTGAGTGCCCAGGCCGTGACCGTTGTGGCGACCTCCGCCAATGGTACGGCGACGACTCCCTCCGACTATGTGGCCCTGGCTCCCACGACTTTGACCTTCCTTCCTGGCGAGACCACAAAAACCGTCACCGTCTCCGTCAACGGTGACTTAGTGAACGAACCGAATGAAACTTTATTCGTGAACTTGACCGGTTCCGTCAATGCCACGATCGCCGACGGCCAGGGTTTGATGACCGTCATCAATGACGACCCCGTGCCCCCGGTTACCTCGACATTGTCCATCAGCGACGTCACAATATCTGAAGGAAACACCGGCACGACCAACGCAGTGTTCACAGTCACTCTGTCGGCGATCAGCGCCCAGACTGTCACCGTGCTGGCGACGTCAGCTGATGGTACTGCCAATTCTCCTTCCGATTATCTGGCACTCCTGCCAACGCCCCTGACTTTCCTCCCCGGCGAGACCAGCAAGACCGTCACCGTGGCGATTAACGGTGATACAGTCGACGAAGTGAATGAAACGTTCTTCGTGAATTTGACCGGAGCGACCAATGCTACGATTGCCGACGATCAAGGGTTGGGGACGATCGTCAATGACGACTCCGTCCTCCCCCCCTCCGCGACGCTCTCCATCAGCGATTTCGCAGTCTTGGAAGGGAATGCGGGCACGACCAGCGCAGTCTTCACCGTCACGCTGTCGGCAGTCAGCGAACAGACCGTGACCGTCCTGGCGACTTCCGCCAACGGCACGGCCACGACCCCTTCCGATTACCTCGCTTTGGTTCCCACAACAGTGACGTTCCTGCCCGGCGAGACCACTCAGACCGTGACCGTTGCCGTCAACGGAGACACGTCGAACGAGGGGAACGAAACCCTCTTCGTCAATCTGACCGGCGCGACCAACGCCACGATTGCCGACGGCCAGGGGCTGCTGACCATCATCAATGACGATCCGCTGCCACCAGCCAACCCGACGCTGTCCATCAGCGATTTCGCGGTCCTGGAAGGGAATGCCGGCACGACCAGTGCAGTCTTCACAGTGACGCTCTCGGCGGTTAGTGCTCAGACAGTCACAATTTTGGCGACTTCCGCCGACGGCACTGCGACGACTCCCTCCGATTACCTGGCCTTAGTTCCCACGACACTGACGTTCCTCCCCGGCGAAACCACGAAGACTGTAACAGTCATCGTCAACGGAGACACGACCAATGAATCGAACGAGACTCTGTTCGTCAACTTGACCGGCGCAACCAACGCCACGATTGCCGACGCACAGGGTTTGCTGACGATTATCAATGACGATCCGCTGCCGCCAGCCAACCCGACGCTGTCGATCAGCGATTTCGCGGTGCTGGAAGGGAATGCGGGCACCAGCACTGCTGTCTTCACGGTGACACTCTCGGCCGTCAGCGGGCAGACAGTGACTGTCGTGGCGACTTCCGCGGACGGTTCTGCCTCAAGCTCCTCCGATTACCTAGCCTTGGCTCCCACCACAATAACATTCCTACCCGGCGAGACCAGTAAGACCGTCACCGTAGTCGTCAATGGAGACACAGTGAACGAGGGGAACGAAACCCTCTTCGTCAATCTGACCGGCGCGACCAACGCCACGATTGCCGACGGCCAGGGGCTGCTGACCATCATCAATGACGATC
>JAQGHS010000733.1 GCA_028291605.1 Planctomycetaceae bacterium
CAGAGCGATTGTTTCAGCGGTATTGGTGAGTTTAATCTCTCCGACCAGCTGATCCGAATAGGACAGCAACGGTTGCGATGTCGGATCCTGGGCCGCCATCTCTCGCAGCCCCTTGTACTGATCCTTCGCGGTCTTGAATTGCTGGTCCAGCAGGCCGAACAAGCCTTGGGCCAATTCTGGCGTCTTGAACTTCAACGAGACACTCAGCATGTCTTTGGTGTCCAGATCCCAGGCCAGATTCACGGTTTGAGTACCGGCGATGTAGGGAGCAAACAGCGAGAATGGAACGGGTGCGTCCTTCAGCATGGTCCTGACCGATTTCTCCACCGGAGTCGAGTTCACGGCGGCCACGATGAGCGGATTCCCCAGCGTCTCCAGTTGCTGCGTCAGCCCGGTGTTTGCCGCAGTCGAATTACGAGCCGTAATCATTTTCCGGACGACCGACTCGGCACCGGTTAACACCACAGAGTCGGAAAGGAACGCGACGGCCATCCGTTCGACCGCGCCCGGCCCCGCGGCACCTGGACCTTGCGGCCGGACCTCTTCCATCCTTGGAGCCAGCACAATGGCAACCCCTTCGTGTTGCACGAGCGCCATCCCTTCGGGATCCTTGGTCAATCGGGCCAGCATTCCATCGACGTCCAGCGGAGCACTGTTCTTGGCGACCACTCCGAACGGCGGTGGTGCGAACGGATTGGCCAGCATCGCTTCAGGCAGTGATTTATCGAGCACGAGGATGACCTCATCGATGTTCTCGACGGCGATGCCAAACTCCGCACGCAATGTCTGCTCGCTTTGCAAGGTCTGTTGGGCGTCCCACGGCAGACCCTCCTTTAAGGAATCTCCGGCGGCCTTTGAGAACTGTTCGTAGAGCGTTTTCACCAGCGGATGATTGACGATGCGACGTGGGTGGATGGCAACTGCCACGAACGCATCTTCCGGAATAAAGTTGAGTGCCAGCTTGGGGGAAACAGGGGCCAGCTGGGTGACCGGAGCATTGATCTTCAAGGCCGCCGTTGGCTGCCCTGCAGACGCCCCGGACTCGGTACCAAAGTCACCCAGCACCTGGCCATCGCTGTGTTGGCCCAGCTTGGCAAAGGTGTCTGCCGGGATCGACTTGGATAGCTGGCGGACCGACCCGTCCATCAGGGTGATCCAGAATTTGCCACTCACGTTACCCAGAGACTTCAGGGGATCCTTGGGATCAAACGGGCGACCGACCGGCTTCGTCCAGATCTCGGCCGTATCCGGGCCGCCGACGAATGCCAGAATCGTGTTGGACATGCCGTCGGTGATTTCGCTCATCTTAACGATTTCATCTTGCTTGAATGGTGCACCGTTTCCGGTCAGTACGTGGACCCGAGTTTTGCCCTCGGCGCTCACTCCGAAACATTTGGGCATTTTGGTGACGAGCGTCAGGTTGTGCGGACTGTCCCAAGGCTCGTTCAAATGGAATTGCTCATAGAGCGGACCTTCGTCCATGTACGGGAGCAGGCTGACGCGCCAACTGAGACCATGTTGAGCAGTCATTTCCTTGGGAGCGAAGCCCGAGACGGATGGAAATCCCCCAAAAACATCATGGCAATTGTGAAAGGCCAGGCCCAGTTGCTTCATCTGGTTCCGTGTCAAACCGGGATCAGCGTCCCCTGGCTTGAACTTGGCACCGGCCGCGATGACGCGCTGCTGAGTTTGAGAATCGACGCCGGGCGATGCGGGAACGCTGCTCGCGACCGCCGGAACGGCGGTAGGTACGGCAGCCGGTGTGGTTGCCGGTGCAGGCGTGCCAGAGGCGGCCTCAGGATTGATCATCGGCATGCCGCCGAGACCACCGCCGGCGGGTGCGCCCGAAGGCTCCGCTTTTCCACAGCCTTGGAGGCTACACCAGACGATGGTCAAGACAACGCAACTTCCCCACCGGAGGCTACACATAGGTCACACTTCCTGAAACGCGTTGATGGCTGGTTCGAGTAAGAAGAAACGCTGCTCGAACGTTGCCAGCCAGAAGAAACGTTGATCGCGGTCAGTCTAACGCCGCAGCACGGACGTTTGCCACCCTGAGACGACTACGGACAGCGATCGGTTCCCAACGGGATCTTCGCACGCCAATTCTGCGAGACACCAAACAGTCGAGCAGTATTGACATAATTACACTCGACAGACTATCAATCCCTGCCCCAATGCTCCGCTGAATCTTGGCGGGAGCACACCCGAATCGCGAATCATTGAGGAACTGCGATGCTTGTCTTATTGCTGGAAGCAGGGATCTTAGTCGCGTTGATCAAGATCTTCACCGACGATGATATCGGATTCTGGAAGCCGCTGATTATCGCGTTTTTGACGGCGATCGGCACTGCGGTCGCGGCGGCCTTCTTTCTGGTGCTGCTGGGGCTGTGGGGCATCCTGGTCGGGGTGGTTTTGTCAGCCCTGCTGTTGGCACTGTGTCTGACGGGATTGTTTGGGATCGATTTCAAAAACTCAGCGATCATTGGTGGCGTGTTTGTTTTCGTCCACGTGGGAATCCAGGTGGGGCTGTACATGGCATTGGGAGCATAGATCGGCAGCTCATGCCACCGCTCAGATCAATTCTTTAATCTTCTCGCGATCATCGAGCAGGTGCACGGGCCGGCCCTGATAATCGGGGAAGGTCATGGCCGGGTCGATGCCCAGGACGTGATACATCGTGGCGAGCACGTTTTGGGGCGTATAGGGTTTCCCCTTGGATCGCTCGGCCCGCCGGTCGGTTTCCCCGATGACCTGGCCCATGCGTAACCCGCCGCCCGCGATCACCGCGCAACCCGCATCCCACCAGTGACCGCGTCCGTCGGCATACCTCTCACCAATATTGGCCTCGGCGCCAATCTTCGGAGTCCGCCCGAACTCGCCCCAAATGATGACCGCGACCTGCTGATCCAGGCCGCGTTCGTAAAGATCGGTGATCAGCGTGTAGACAGCCCGATCGTAACCGGGCAGCAGCTTTCTCATACTGGGGAAGTTTTTCGCATGAGTATCCCAAGCGCCCTCCACCGGACGGTTGTCTCCCTTGTCGAGACCGGCCAGCGCCACGGTGACGGCACTCACCCCGGCCTCCACCAGACGCCTCGCAAGTAACATGTTCGTGCAGCCCTGATAGCGGTCCCGCACACGAGGATCTTCCCGGCTCAGGTCCAGGGCTTTATAGACGTCGCCGGATGTGATCATTCCCAGTGCTCGTCTTTGAAAATCATCGACGGCGCTCATTTTATCCGTGGCGTTCACATCGCGACGTACCTGTTCGAAGCCCGCCAGCAGCGATTTGCGATCATCGAGTCGCTCGGTCGAGATGCCTGTGGGCAGACGCAGATTTGCCAGCCCTGGACCGCTGGGGCGGAATGGTCCGTGTGCCGGGCCCAAATAACGCGGGACTTCCGGATCATCACTTTCCGGCCCGAGTCGCAAATCATTGAGATTCACGTAAGGGGGAATCGTATCCGCCTGATCGCCGCGCAGTCGGCTGACCACCGAACCCCAGACGGGCCACTTTTCGTTCTTGCGAATCTGGCCAGACTGTGCCGAAGGGCGGCCGCTGAGCAACTCATAGCCATCGTGCCGGCCTTTAAAATACATGCCCCGCATGACACTGAACTTGTCGGCGATCTGGGCCTGGAGCGGCATCAGCTCGCAGATGTCCAAGCCGGGTAAATTCGTAGCAATTGGCTGGAATTCGCCACGGATCTCCATGGGAGCGCCAGGCTTGAGATCATACATGTCGATGTGGCTGGGGCCACCCGGCAGATAGACCATGATGACCGACTTCGCCGGGGCAGCCGCAGCCGTTCCGGCCTGAGCCTGCAGCCGGAGCATTTCGGCCAGGGTCAGCCCGCCCATTCCGAGCGCACCGATTCGCAAGAAGTCACGGCGATTGGAACTGGAAATGTTCAGCATGCCTGAGCTCCTTTAGATGCACGAGCGACCCACAAAGAATATCGGTCTGGGCATTCTGCTTATATCAAGAAACCTGTATATGTTTGCCGGATCGTACAGTAGTTGTCAATGGAATTGCTGCGATTCGATTCCGGAAGTCGGTCCTTTAAGTCCCTTCTGTCCTGATAAGTCCTTTCAGATTCTCTGACTCTAACGGATTGCAGGTGCGAGTTTTCGTCGGCCCGACGGTGAAGTGATCAAAGAGTGGCATTTAGCCACAGAATGACACGGAAGAAACACAGAAACGGACAGCTTCCACTTCCGGACTTCTGTGTTTCTTCCGTGTTCTTCTGTGGCTAAAAGCCGACGGCCAGTCACCAACAGTCCTATCGCACCCGCGTTTTTCCGCCGTTTTCTATCAACCCCCTGCAATCCGTTAGGGTCAGCAAATTCGAGGGACGGATCAGGCGAAAAGGCCTTAAATCCGTGCTTGCGAACCGCCGGTCGACGAGGACTTTACAAGAATTTCGACAATCTGCGAGTTTGGCTTGACAATCAAGGTTGGTCGGTCGATAATATATGCACAATCAAGTTAGTGATATTAAAGATCGATTGGGCGACGCACTTTGCGACGACCATAACTACTGCAAACCCCATGCTTTGTGTCGTGGGCGATTTGAGCTCTGTTCCTCACCTAAGGTGCTGACGTGTTCCCGCTAACTACAAGTTGTTGTTGCAACTGTGAGCTGTTGATGGCCGCCGCGCAGTCAACATGTTGTTGTTAGCCATCCCAGTCACCAGTGGTTCTGATTTGGGCGACTCAGTCTGAGTTTTCTTGCTCGCCGCAGGTGTTCGGCACCGCGGTCTGATCGTCTGGACTTCCAGTTTTCTTGGCTTGTACCTGCTCGATTCACGTCGCAGGTACAGTGCTTTGCTTTCACGACCGGAAACTCTCGCAGGAGTTTTCGTCATCACAAAATTCACTTTCATTGAGGAATTCAGTCATGCTTGATTTTGAAGCGGGAGACGGTCCGGAAGCGATCCTGGCAGTCAAAAAAGATCTCATCAAAACGGGTCCCGAAGTGATCTCGAATATCCTGGCCCTGCGGCCTGGTGCGGTGTTGTTCATCCTTTGTGTCACGCTGACGTTGTTGACTTTGACGACGTCCTGACAACCTTGATGGACCGTTTCCTTCCCACCGTTACGTCTGGCAAAAGTTCGTCAATTTGGCCTTTGGAGCCGCAAAGTTCTATCTGATTTTTGGTACGGACGGTCCACTGACGTCTTGCTTGTTCGTTACGGTAATTTCATAACATATTACTGCAAAGCATATTGTGCATGAATAAATCAAATCTTGAATCAACGATTAATAAAATGCTACATGCTAGGTGATATTGACTTGACAAAACGTAGCAGTGGTGTCGATAATAAAACCACTACTGAATGAGTGATAGATTGTTAATAAGTGGACCTTGCCATTGAGAAAGCTTTCCACTTGATCGCTTTCGCCTCGCAGTCACCTACCGCAGATTTCCAACGCGTGGGCCTCGCGGCCACCCACAAAACTCTTGTCAACGACTCCAGTCGATCAGGAATTTGTGTTCTTGAACAGTTGAAGAAATAGAAAGCCAGGAAATGAACAACCTCGCCGACCGTCTGGAGCGGGACCTTGCTCCGGTCGTCACACCGGTATTGCCGACAGAACCATCTGCGGCTCGGAATTTGAATCTCGCTGCAACTCGATCAACAAGCCATCTGGTGACATTCGCCGTTGCGGCATTGCTGCTGGCTGCTGTCCCGGGATGTGGCGCAGGCAAACCGGCCTGGGAACAAGTTTTCCCTGCTACGGGCACGCTCACTTACAACGGCAAGCCTATTGAAGGTGCGGAAGTTGTCTTGCTTCCCAAGGACGATGAAGTCCCCGATCGGGTCCGTCCTTCGGCACGAACCGACGCCAGCGGCCGATTTGAACTCAGTACTTACGACATCGCTGATGGAGCTCCTGAAGGTGACTATGATGTCGCCGTCACTTGGCGTCCGCTGATCAAACACAGTGAAGGTTCCTCACCAGGCCCCAATCGCCTACCTGCTCGCTACGCGAGTCCGACGACTTCGAAGTTGACGGTCCATGTCAACTCGGAAGACACGGATCTCAAAATTCTGGCTCTGACCCCCTGATCAAGACTGATCAGTCACCGACTTGGTGTGGCCGTCCCGATCAGCATCGGTTCGCTACCTAGGTCTTCTTCGAAGCCGCACGGCTAACTGCCGTGTTCGAATATACCGTTGATCGCGTTTCCCTGGCGAAACCTGATCGCAGTTCGTCTGCCAGCACTGACCAATCGCTGGACTGGATGATTTAACTTCCACCGACCTAATTTCTTAGTGTTCTCAAAACAGGAGTGTCTTATGCGTCAGTTGAACCCGCTCGCCGTGACCCGGCCTTCCCGCAGTTCGCAAAATCGCGGTGGATTTACCTTGATCGAATTGCTGGTGGTAATTGCCATCATTGCCGTATTGATCGCCTTGTTGCTGCCGGCAGTGCAGCAAGCTCGCGAGGCGGCTCGCCGGTCGCAGTGCAAAAACAATCTGAAGCAGTTGGGACTGGCTGTGCACAGCTTCCATGACACTTACACCTACCTGCCGACGAGTGCTCGCCCATCAGCGACATTGTCAGTTCGATTAAGTGGCCTCACGCGGATGTTGCCCTACCTGGAACAGTCGAACATCTACAACAACTATAACCAGACTGTGAACTGGTCGGCCGCTGCGAATCTCCCTTATACCAGCAAGCGAATTCCCTTCCTGGAATGCCCGTCTGACGTCACTGCGGGGACGTTGGATTGCGATCCCAACCTGGGAACAACCGGCATTGTGGCCAGCACGAGCTATGCGGCCAGCAAGGGTGTGGACGGCAACATGCAAGGCCAGGCTCCGACCGTCTTAACTGCTGCTCCGACGTTCAAAGATCCGCTGGTCGGCAGCCTCTATTATGCCGGCTTGCTCCCTCAGAACGTGAATCCCCGGTTGGCTGATGTGACGGATGGCTTGTCGAACACGGTTGCGTTTATTGAATCGGCCGGACGTCCTGGCATGTGGGTCAAGAATAAGCAACCCGGTTCGGTCCCCACGAACCGGGTTAATGGTGGCGGCTGGTGCCGCCCCGCCAGCGACCTTTTGTTCTCAGGTTCGAAGGCTGACGGAATCAATTTGGGCGGCACGATTCCGATCAATTTCGTAAATGGATACGACGTCAGCGGCGAAACTTATGGCTCAGGGACCTACGGCGTTGAAGGCACCAGCCAACCCTACTCCTTCCACACTGGCGGTACGCACACGTTGCTCGGCGACGGCTCGGTCCGCTTCGTCAGCGAAAACATTGATCTCGCGACGTTTGTCGGTGCCATCACCCGCGGCAACGGTGAAGTCTCGAGCATCAACAACTAGTCTTTCCGGTGTACGACAATCCGCGGTTTGATCTCCGACAGCAGTCCGGTTGCCTTGGTGGCCGGACTGCTGTTTTTTGTTGGCTGAAGGCGAATCCGCAACCAAGCATTGGCTGGTACAGCCGTGAACAAATTTTCGACGTCACGGGAGGGTGAGGCACCTGCCGAACCGCATAGTCTGGCGAGGTCCGATCGACGCTTGCGGTTCGGCAGGAGCCTCACCCTCCCGTCGACTCGAATTACGAATTTGGGCCGAGTCTTTTAATAGCTCATCGCAAAAAATCCGTCACGTCGGAGATTGGCGGCCGCAATTTCGCCGTAGCCGAAGTCGCCATACCTTCGGAGCTTGCAGGGACGACCTTCAGAACTCTTGGCGAGTTCTGCTACTCAGAGGCCAGTTTCTGATCGAGCAGCGTCATGAGAAACGACTGCTCCATCTCGCCCGTCTTGAACCCGAACGGTCCGCGGCCTCCCTTGTATGCCACTCGTCCTGCGGTATCGATCACATAACAACGCGTTGGCATACCGCTGTAAGCGTTGCCGGTCGAATCGTTGATGTCGTCCACCAGCCAGGGCATGGACGGTGCCAGCAGGCGGTGGCACTGGCCGGCGACTGCCTGGCGTTCGGCGTACGTCTTGGGCTGCGCCGCGACGACTCCGACAATATCGTTCGAGCGCATCTGCCAGGCATCTGTCGGATGGGCTTCGCGAACGTAAATTCCAAAGAACTTCGCATGTTTGTGGAATCGTTTGGCAACGTCGTCCGCTCCGGGATACATCGAGCGAAACGGCCCGCAGGTGAAGTTGCCGAAGACCAGCGCGATGGGTTGTGCTCCCACCTCGGCCGATAACCGCACGGTTTGCTGGCCGCCTGTTGTCTGCAATGTAAAATCCGGAGCCGGCGCATCGAGGTCCGGACCCTCTTCCATCGAACCGATGTCGCGCGAGAAAAAACCGTCCAGCAGTCTTTCCTTTGTTGGAGCGTCTCCCGGCAAATATCCGGACGACAAACCGGCCAGCCAGGCTTCGCGCAATTGTTCCGAATTGATTTCGTCTTGTCCCTGGGCGACGGAATCGAAATACGCAAGCCAGTCCGCGCGGGAGATTCGGCCGTCGCCATTAGGGTCCATGCGACGGAAGAAGCGGTTTGCAGTGTAGGCCGACTGCACCCACGAACTGTTGCTGGACCAATCGAGATCATCGGCAGTAATCTGTCCATCGCGATTGCGGTCCAGACGTTGGAACCAGGCCGGTTCACCCAGGAATTTTTCGAGGGGGATTCCTGCGTCGGTCGCGACTCCGTGCCGTTCCGCGAGCCAGTTCCACGAGTACCGCGATTGTCCCGGCCCATACCAGTCATGACCGGTCGCCATCGGCAAGCCGCGAGAAATTGCCAGATACATCCGGATCGCTTCTGGCGGAGTTTGTCCGGCGTAGGCCTGCTCGATTTCCTCAAGCGGAACGGACATCAACTCGGGGGTCAGCGGGAACTGTGGCTGAGTGCTGGGCATGGGCAATTCTTCCGTAGGATAGGCATCCTGCCTGTCATTCTAATTGATAATGGATAATTGAGAATTGATAATGAGCAACTTGCCGGTATCACGATTCTGGCACATCGCGTTTTTGACCGTCGATTCGCAATGCATTTCATTATCCATCATCAATTGTTCATTACCAATTACCCGGACAGGCGGGACGCCTATCCTACGGGTAGGGTACCACTCGGCAATGGGAAAGGCCATAATCTGGCGGCCAGTCCGTGACTTGATTTACGCTCAATCGGGAGACCCACCATGCCGCATCGACGGAACACGCTGCTGAGATTGCCCTGTCTGGCCTTGATCGTCGTTGCTCTGGCGACCTTCTCCGGACAGAGCGTGGCGGTGGAAGAACAGGCCGCCAAGCCGCAGGCAGCCGCTCCGGTGAAACGGGTGCTCGTCTTTTCCGGCACCGGCTGGTACCGGCATCCGGACATTCCCCGGACCAATAGTTGGCTGGTGCGTGTGCTCACTCCCGCCGGCTTTGAAGTCGATGTCACCGAAACCCCGGCTGATATTACGCCCCAGCGACTGGCTGAGTATCAGGTTCTGCTGTTGAACAACGCCAATGAACTGTCCACGCTGCTCAATGACGCGCAACGCAAGGCCATTGAAGACTGGTACAAGCAAGGGGGCGGTCTCGTCACGTTGCACGCGACGCTGGTCCATCAGACGAAGTGGCAGTGGTTCTACGATCTGGCCGGTTGCGACTTTGACAGTGATTCGACCTTTCAAGAGGCCCGGATCGTTGTCGATCCCGAGAATCAGGACCATCCTGCAGTGCAGGGCCATGGTCCCAAGTTCTCCTACAAAGCCGACTGGACCAACCACGACAAGACCGTCACTGGTCTCCCCGGGCTAAAGGTCTTGTTGCGCGTCGATGAGTCGACCTACGATCCGGTTCGAGAGTATTTCAAGACTCGAGGCGGGAAAGCAATGGGCAAGGATCACCCCATCGCCTGGCTGCGAGTGCATGGCGGCGGACGCTTCTTCTATACCGAACTGGGACACGATCTGCGGTCGCTGGATACCGATTTTGGCCGGCAGCATGTGATCGAAGGGGTCCGTTGGGCGGTCGAAAAATGACCCGCCAACAGGGTGACCAAATCAGCCGGCACGCGTTAGCGTCCGGTTCTGCTGGGAAATCTCTGCTGGAAATTCGAGTCGATCGTTGCTCGAACCGTGGGCTAACGCCCGGCGGCTGATTTGCCTAATGTCTAAAGCGAATGCCCTTTGGCTTATGCCGCCCCGCTCACCTACTTATCTTGTCATGCAAATTCACTTAGAATGATCAGCGAAGTCT